>DASWCI010000245.1:0-13231 GCA_036390195.1 Gemmatimonadaceae bacterium | reverse complement strand
TCGTGCCCGGACGACGTACACGGCAAACGCGAGTACGGCAACCATGACGACGACGCCGACAATCCATATGAAGACGCGTCGCATAGTCATTTCGCCTCTCTTGCAGCCGTCACGACGGTGGTCGATGCCGGCAGCTCGATGCCCACGGCACGCTCGAGATCCGCCGTCGCCTGTTCGAAGTCGCTCAGCGCACGGAAATACTCCAGTTGCGAATCGAGCAGGACGCGTTCGTTGTCGATCAGCGCCTGAAAGTCGACGCGATCCGTCTGATACGCGACGCGCGACACGTCCAGGGTTTGTTGCGATTGGGGCAGGATCGTGGTGCGCAGAAGCGCCGCTCGATCTTGCGCCGATCGAGCGTGTACGTACGCCTCCTGGACCGCAAGCCGGAGCGTGTTCTCCATCGCACGTTCGCGCGACTTCGCGGCCTCGACGGCAACCGACTGTTCGGCGACGCGCGCGTCGATCTTGCCGCGCGACCAGGGCGCGCGCGGCCATGTGACGCCGACGCGCGCCAGAAAGGAATCGGTCTGGTTCGGCATGACGAGGTAGCCACCTTGGATGGTGAAATCCGGCTTGTATTCCTGCCTTGCTGACGCCAGTTCCGCGTCCGCCCGCTCGATCTCAAGCCGCGCCCGCACCAACTCCGGCTGGTGTTCGATCGCCATCCGCTGCAAGTCAGCCGTCGTCGGCATCAGCATCTCTTCCCGCGGGTCGACGACGGGACCGATGGGCGTTTCAGGCGCGCGATCGAGGAACACGTTCAGCCGCGCCGTCGCGAGACTCGCTTGCTCGTCGAACCGGATGATGTCCGTGTGGAGCCGGGACAACTCCACGACCGGCTTGAGCACGTCTTGTTGGGAGATGCGGCCGGTCGTGTACTTCGCTTGCGCCACGTCCGCGATCTGTCGCAGGAGATCGACGTTCGCGAGGTGTACGTCGATGGCTTTGCGTGCGATATACAGCGACGCGTACGCCTGCTTGATGTCGTTGACGATCTGTCGTGCCCGGATGGTCACGTCGATCTCGGCGAGTTCGATGTCCTTCTCCGCGACCGCCGCTCGCAGCGCCCGCTTCCCACGGCCCGGGAGATCCTGGCCGACCATGAACATGTACATGTTCGTGTTGGCTGGATTCAGCGTGTTGATTGGCCATTGCCAGATTTCCGCCTCGGCCATCGGCGGATTGAGGCTGCGCTCTTGTGCGGGACGTTGTCGCGCGACCTCAATCTGCTTGCGAAGCGCAAGGAGATCGGGATTCTTCGCGGCGGCTTCCTCGAGTAGTCCCTCCAAGGTGACTGGCGGTCCTTCGTAGTGGCGGTACTCCTGCGCATGCGGCGCTGCGCCAGGGCTGGGGGCCTGAGCAGCAACCGCCGATTCGCCAAACGGAACTACCCCGAGGGCACCGATCGCCAACGCAAGCATCTTCTTCATGGAACCTCGCAACCTCACGACGCCGAGCCGGGCCGCCGACGACCACACACCCGTGAAGGCAGTGTGTGGAAGCAGCGCACAAAATGCAGCGATCGGCGCTCGGATCAGTGCGCCACCGCGACAGTTGTTCGAGCGTCATCGGGACGCACGAACACACGACTAGCATCGTTGGCTAAACGAGGAAGACGGAGAGGAGGAGATGCCGAGGAACGGGACTACTGACGATCGGAACTGAATCTCGTGAGCCGGCGCGTAGGGTCGCGAGAGCCGGCGAAATCGGGGAAACCGGCGTCGACACAACTGCGAGCACAATCGGCGTGAGGTGCGACGAAGCGGACGGTGTCGACGTTGAGCGTTCGGACAGCCCACAGCAAGCGTCGGCTTCCGCCTGCGTCATCTTCGTTTGCGCGCCGGACCCGGACTGATGGCCGTTCCGGGAGTGCATCGGACACTGGCCTTCATTGACACAGCACGCCATACGAGCTTGGGCGGTGCTCTGCCAGCCGGCGCACTGTGCCCAGGCGCTCGTCGGCAGCATGACCGCGATCAGCACCGCGGCAATCCGCGTGGTCAGAAACCGCACAATCTTAGGATGCTGGACTTCTCGAATGGTGTCAAACGGCGTTCGGTCCGCGCCTGAAGAGGCAGCACAACCGGACGCGAGCTTGCGCCTACCCGACCGACGTCCTCGTCGGGTTGATCCGTCAACCAGCCTCAAACGAAGCCACCGTAAGTGATCGAACGACATTGAGAGGTCTGACACAATTCGCGGCGACCGTTCATCTTCTTCACGCGTAAATCGCAGATTCGCTGATGGATCGCCGAACGAGAAGATTTGAAGGAGGGTTTTGCGCTACACTGTCCAGGACCGTCCGCAAACTGTTGATTCTAAAGCGGAGAGATGGCCGAGTGGTTGAAGGTGCACGCTTGGAAATTGCTCTGGCGATCTGCGATGGTGTGCTGCAGATTTCGATTACCGTTGCGAAGCCAACCACTTAACGGCGATCACGTCTCCGTGGTCGATCACCGTAAACCGCAGTAAAACTCGCGCGATCGATCGAGTCACGTCACAGTTACGTCACAGTTCCCGCGGCGTTGAATGAGCACGCCTTCAGGCATTTCTCACCACGCCGACGCGGTCTGCGCGCGCACGCGGACCGTAGACTGTTCGGCGACAACGATGAGTGGGGAGTGCTCCCTGGCTGCGACTTTGATCGCGCTCAGAGCTTCGTGGAGGCTGGGCCAGAATGCCTAAACTCTTCCGGCCAGTAATTCACGCTCTGGTGGTACTCGGTTGATTCGCAGTGCTCCACGAACTCGAGCAGGTTCCCCACCTTCTCGATCAGCACCGAACGCACTTCCATCGGCGAAGCAAAAAAGAATTCCTTCCGATTATTGGCCCAGTTCATGCGCCGGGACGCGAAGTGGTCGTGGAGTTCGTTCTCAAGCTTGACGGCATCCTCTGAAAAATAGATTGCGTGCACGTCAAATTTGAAGGGAACTGATGCGTCGCCCAGTTCGTGGATGCGATCGAGCGGTTCTAACCGACGAGTCAGCCCGATCTTGACAACGTGCTCGCCGAGTGCGCCGCGATTCGAGATCACGTAAACGTATCCCGCACGGATATTTGCTGCCCGGTAGTCGTTTTGAACAATTGCGTGGTCGACGTTCGCGAGTTGTTGTTCCAAGTCCGGGTCCGACGAGCCACTTGCTTTCAGCTTCTCGATCACCGTGACGAGATGGGTTCGTTCCTTTTCCAACTGTTCTCGGGCGGCTGCGAGTTCCTGTTCAACTTTGCGCTCCTCCCGCAGTCTCTCGCGTTCGGCTCGCGCTATCTCTCGCTCTTCCTCCTTCTTGATCAGATAGTCGGCTGTCAGCTCGATTTCCTCGACCCGAAGCGCGTGGAAACCATCACCGATCCTCATTTCCATCATCTTGCCGAGTTTTGCGATCGCAGTGCGTGAAGCCTCCAGACGCTTTAATGCCGTCTGCAAATTGCCCGCACGGAGCGTTCTGACGACGTTCTCGGCTTCGGCGTTGTACGCACGCAGCATCAGCTTCGCAAGGTCATTGGCCAGGCTTCGCCCTTTCGCCAGCGACCCGTCGAACGTGAACATGTTCGATTTCTCGATCGCCACTTCCGCCTTCACCAGCTCTGCGATCCGTGCACCGATCCTGTCGAGGCGCTCGCGATAGGCCACCGCGTTCTCGAGCGGATGATGGTAACGGTAGATGCCGACGTCCTGCAGTACACGCTCATCATTCAACTCAACTACGGTGCCAGCATCCGTACCAACGGCCTGCAGCCGATTGCGCAGTGCGGCATTCTCTGCCTCCAGCAACGTGAGTCGATCGTCAGCACTCAGCCTCGCGGCTACAAGAGCGTCGACCGGCACTGAGCGGCCGTCCGGCTTTCCCGGCGAGTCGCCGGTCGATTCGACCGAGTCGACACTCACCCATAGCTGCCAGCCCGGAGGCGGCGGTGGCCACGCAGGGTCCGGCGTCCACCCTCTCGGTGGGACCCATCCCGCGGGCGGCTTCGGCCATCCCGGAGGCGGGTTGAAGGTAGGCCCCTTTTGCGTCATGCCCGCCTGACTCCCGCGCGTTCCGCGCTCACTAAACCGAACGGATTCTTAGATACTGCAGCGCCCAAATGACCGAGCGTCAGCGCCGGAACGACGGCGGAGAGATCGAATGCAAGGAACGCCTGCCGCTCAGCCGCTGCGATGACGAAGGGAACGTAGGTGCGGTTCCCCGTGGCTGGATCAACGGTGCTCGTGCCAACTTCAAGGGAAATCGTGTGGATCAATCCACGGCGATCTGACTCAAAGACTTCATGGAATGATCGGAGTGCGACCTGATGAACCGCGCTCGCAAAGCGCTCGCGGCATTCCTTTTGCGAAAGTGTGGTTGACGTGATCTCGTCCGAGGCCTTCGAGTACTTGTATGCCTTAGTGTCCGGAATGTCGCTTGGCCCTGGCACGAGGACGCGAAGGCGGAGTTCCGCGGCTGTCTGCTCGAACTCGAACTCGTGCGTGACCTGGAAGTGTTCCGGATACACCGAATTCGAAAGCACTATTGATACGTATTCCTGAACGGCATCTGCGGTTCCGTACCCGAGATTAGCGATAAACTCATCCAGATCCCGGTTTCGACCTGCAGCCTCAGCTTCTCGATCCTCGCACTCCTTAGCATATCGAGCGCGCTCTCGTTCGAGATCCGTGACTCGTTTCTCCTCGACCGCAGCGTGGTCGCTCTTTGCCTTTTGACGCCGCGTCTCCGACTGCCGACACATGGACTCCCATGCGACAACCGCGCGATCGTGCGCGAGTCTGGCGCCTTCGACAGCGTCGGCGTATTTCTTTTTGCCGAAAAGACTCGCCAGCCCGCGAGGCGCTTCAGGCACCGAAAGGGTTGGTTCAGGGGGATTCGAAATCGGCACAGGTTCAGGCGTCGGTTTTTCGAGGTCGACACGGTCAAATGGCGGATGCGTCACGACCACGCGCAACGTATTCAAATCGACATAGTCGTCCCTGGAGAGCGTTGCCTCCAGCAGCGTATCGATGTCCCCGTACACCTCGGCCAGCTGCTCGTTCCGTTCCTCGACCTCTGCCAGCATCGCTTCAACGTGGGCTTCCTGGGCTTCCTTTTCGCGGGTTTTGCGGTGTGCCGCATCTGTCTTGGCCAGCTCTGCCCGGGCCCGCGACTCAGTCCTCCGAGTCTGCTCCGCATGCCGGAGCAATGCCGCGTGTTGCCGTACCGCCTGACGGGTTCGGCGTTCATTCTCACGAGCGGCTACTCGGGCAGCCCGTTGCAGCGACGCAAAGAATCCCCCACGCGCCATAATCTGGACCTCAGCCGACGAATGACGGGCCCATAATATGCGGATCCTGACTGAATCTACGCGGGGAACCGAAAAACGCCGAACGTGGGGCCGTTCTTGACGCGTACTTGAAGACGCAGACGGAGTGAAGTGATGCCAGTGGTTCCGTACACGAATCGCTTGGAACCAGCCGATGACGCGGTGATTTGGCGCTATATGGATTTGCGCAAGTTCCGCGACTTGATGGCCAGCGAAGAGCTCTACTTTCGCCGCGCCGACCTCTTTACAGACAAGAGCGAAGGGCTACCACCCGAGGAATACGCGAGGCGAGTTCTCAACCTGAACCCATACGACATTCGCGATCGCAGAGACCTGAACCATCATCTCGGTTCGCTTGCCCAGCACCGCGAGTCCTACTACATCAGCTGCTGGTACCTATTCCGTCAGGAAACGCTCGACATGTGGGAGCAGTACGGCCATGACGGAGTCGCAGTGTGCTCACGCTATGAGCTTCTCAAAGAGGCCCTTGATGGATTCCTAGGTGAGGCGCACCTAGGTCTGGTCCAGTACGGCACCAGCCACATCCAACGTGCTTTCAACGCGTTGGAGTTCATCACTACAAAGCAGACGAAATACGCGTCAGAGTGCGAGGTCCGCGCCTTCCTGACGGTGTACGACCCGTTGGCCAGTGGCAATCGCCACTTTGACTTGAATAGCGACCCCCACGCCGCGCCGCTGGACCTCAATCCTCGGCATTCCTGGGTTCCTGACTGCAAGCGTAGGCGAATCAACCTACGGTCGTTGATTACCGACGTCGTGATCTCTCCATGGGCGGAACCTGACGCCGTCGAGGAAATCGATCTATGGGTTAAGAGCAAAGGCTTTCCGGCGTCTGCTCGGTCATCCGAGTTGACAGGGTCGACCACGCCGACTCTCGCGGAATTCAGACAGTTTCGGCACATCGCCGGCACCCGGGTACCCGAGCCTGAAATCACCGACGAAACACAGGCATCGAACGAAGAGCTTGAGCGGTTTCAGGAAGTGCTATCTACGCTTCCAGCGTCACGCGTACGATACCTGTATCGGCAGCGGTGGGAAGCCTGCCGGCTGAATCCGGGAGGCATTCCGCGGCTCGCTGACGTCCAATTCCTCGAAAGGACTCTGCGAATTCTCGACGCCTGGAAACGGCAGGGAATTGACGTTGGCTGACGTGTCGAAACGAGGCAGAAGCGCTGCGTAACGAGATCTCACCGAATCGCCCGGTTCATGGCCACGTCAGAGTCCTTGGGTCGTTGAAAGGGCACCGCCGCGTCATTTCCTGAGTTCACGAAACGACAGGAAGCCTTTGCGCCCGAGCAGGTCGACCAGGCTGAGCGCTTCTTTGCGCGCTTCCTGATCGCCGCTTGCCAATGCGGCGCTGAGAATGTGCTCCAGTTCGCTCTCCCAACCACTTGGGCCCCAACCCGCGTCGAATTCGACCATGAGATGCGCGACGTGAACGGTCTCGCGCGGCAACTCATTCGCCAACTCGTTCAGGCGCTCCATGACCGTGTGATCACGATCGATGTCCCGCGCAAGGCGAAGGACCCGTTCGAGTTCGGCCAAGAACCAAGCGGCTGGAAAGAGTTTTGAAGAGGCCCACGAGCCAAACGCCTCCAGCTCTTCTTTCGCTTTCCCTGGGGCCGCTTCAGCGTTGGCTCGACGCTGCTCCCACAAACTTTGGAACCGCTCAATTACGTCGGCCGGAATCTCTCCGCCTTGGCCGAGACTCCAGCCAATGTGGCTGATGGCAGCCGCGCGCAACCAATCCGGAGCGTGGTGAAAGAAGTCCTGCAGGAGCGAACTATTCTCGAGCTGGCCGCGGCCGAACAACACAACAACATGCTGTGCCAGTTCGCGTGCCGCTTCTCCGCCCTCCTGCCGCTCCTGCGAAACGGTGTCGAGCTTGAGAACAGCAGCAGCGTATTGAGTCGAGAGCGCCTCCGCGATGTTGTTGTACGGCGGATTGAACTTCACATACGTGTCCCAGGCTCCATGCCAGTAGTCAATCGCCGCGTCTTCAGTCGGGAAGATTCTCGAAGCGTTTCCGACAGCCCAATCACGATCCATCAAAACAAGCCACGGAAACCACTGCCCGTACACCGAACGGATCGCCAATGAAGGATCACGGTTGACGTCTAGGTGTGCATCGAGAACGGACCTCACCTCGAGCGCGTCTGACAGCGAAAACTTGTCGGGATCTTCGCTGTTTCGTTGAAGCCACAGTGCGTATCGAACTACCGCGTGGAAGGCTTGACCGCGTGTCGTGTTGAGAGAGAGCGTTGCCGGGTCCATGTTCGACCCGCCGTACTCCGCCTCGTATGCCGAATTCGGATTGTCGTCGTCCGTCAGCTCCGCAAGGAGCGTCCAGGCAGAATCCTTCAGTACTATGGGAATCGCGGTGTCCTTATCTTCGAAACCGGTATCGAGCAACGTTGCGATCGATCGACGCGCCCAGCTCCAGCCGGGATCTTCCTCGAACGGATGTGTCCCATGCTCGCGCGCGTAATCGTATGGTTGTTGTAGGACCCAGGCGCAAAGCTTCAGTACGGGCTCCCATGGAAACGTCCTTCCTTGACGCGCCCCTTCCTGAAACCCTTGAATCGCGCTTCGGACGTACGTTGGAGAGAAGCCCTGCAGCCGTGTTGCGATAAGGGAGAACCGATTCGGGTCGCGAGAGACTGCTGACGTGAGCATCCGCCCCAGTCCCTCAGGCGAGTCCGCCATAACGCGACTCGTCGCTTTCCATTCTCCGAGGAAGCGCATGAGGTCATCGTCATCCATCGCGGACAGTTCCTCTGTGCTCTTCGGGCTCTTGGGACCCGTCCAAACGGCGAAGCGAGGAGTGACAACGTCAGGTGCCTCGGGTTTTCCGAATTCTTGTACCAGTTGATCGAGCAGCGCTTGCTCTGTCTCCGGAAGCATTCCAGAGAGCGGAGCAAGTCGCTCAAGCTGCCAGCGCCTGCGGTCGGACTCCTCCAACTCCGCGTTAGTCGGGGCGGCGCTGAGCCACGTGAGCAATTGCTTTTGCCCACCCTCCGAGAGTCGTGGGAAGAAATCG
The DNA here is from genome assembly GCA_036390195.1 of Gemmatimonadaceae bacterium. Taxonomy (GTDB): domain Bacteria; phylum Gemmatimonadota; class Gemmatimonadetes; order Gemmatimonadales; family Gemmatimonadaceae; genus UBA4720. The sequence goes on along the minus strand of DASWCI010000245.1, from coordinate 4,875 downwards.
CGAAGTAACATCACGTACTCCCGGCGAAATCCCAACGCGTCAAACCTAGCGCGGTCCGTGAGAATCGCCTCGATCATCGGCACCACTGGCCTCGCACGAAGTACGAAAAGCGCGATGCGCCCAAATACCGTGAAACCGTACTTCTCCAAGGTGTCGAGAACTTGCTTGACCGCCTCATCGCTCGTGGCGGAGAGTTCCAGCGCGCTATCGCGCACCGCATTCACAAGGGAGTTCCGCACGTCGTCGTAGCTGTTTCCGGAGCCGTCGATTGTGGCGCGCCAGACAAATGAATAGTCCTCGAGCTCTACTTCGTCAGCGGACCTGGAAGCGGCCACCGCGGCCTCTAGCAGTGAGCAGAAGGTGCGGAGCGCCTCCAAACCAGCTCCTTTGACGAGCGGCTCGCGAACCGTGCCGATCAACTCGCCGTACATCCCTTGTTCGAGTCGCGCGTGTACCTCCCGTGGCCACCCTTCGCCGGCCGGGCTGGGTTTCGAGGGCAAGATTTCGAACAACACGCGTGTCAGTTCCAATGCACGTGCCGTTTCGCCACCGTTCGCCAAGTGCGCGATTAACGCCGTTGCGGCTCGGTCGCTGGTGATCAGCGACCGTGAGCGGATCCAGTGAGGTGCCCGTTCAGCAAGGCGTACCGCCAGCACCGGAGGCAGGTTTCCTGCGATGCGCAACAAATCGAGATGGACGAGTACGTTGTCCGTCTCCGGAATGGACATGGCCACGTTCAGCACGTCCTCATGCGCCTCCGAAAGCTCGGACATCCGAACGAGGTACCGTGATGCCGCCCAGGGTTGGAATTCAACTGTGCCCTCTTTCTCGTTGTGAATCGCTTTGGGCGGCGCGGCAAATATCGCTTTTGCTTTCAGCGGTTGCAGCCAGAGGGGGTTCTGCAGCCGATCGAAGAAGTACCTGTATTGGCCCGCACGGCCAAGCAGGGCAACCGCGGCGGCCACCGCGTCAGGAGTTGGCGTCTTCCAGGATTTGGTCAAGTTCGTCAACCGCAGTGTAGAACTGGCGAACGATCGCCATTAGAGTTTTCTCGAACAGCGCGAATTGATGTTCGAGTTCATCACGAGGGCACTCTGCATCGCAGCGCCCATCGTCATGGGCGCGTTTCATGAACCAATTTGTGATCTCAATCCAATGCTGAACAACTGGTTCGAGGGTTTCGATCACCTCCGCATTTTCCGGTGCCGCAGTCGTGAACAATCGACGCGCTGAGTCAATGGGCTTGGCGCGCGCAAGCTCGTGATCCCGGAGCAACTCGAGAACTGGCTTTGCGGCTTCTCTCGGCACAGCCACCGACGTGTCGATAGATAGCAGTCCAGAAGCGGTGAGGTCGTTTGGCACGAGCCCGACACGGACCCAGATTTTGGTGATGCTGTCGATCCGCCCGGTGTAGTCCAGCCGTCCGCCAGACTTGACCTTCGAGACGTAGTCGGGCAAGCGGTTTCGGATCTCGCGCACGGAGTGAGCAATCAATCGCACGTGGGCGGGCGGACGGTTCTGCAGCATCAGCACCGCTCCCTCGTAGAGTTCTGCGAGGGACGGCGCATTCCGCTGAAGCCATGCGAGAAGTTCAAGCCGGTCGTCGCTGAACTCAGACACGGCTGCGGCTGGCCCGTCCGCTGGTAGCGCTTCCATTTGCGTTATGGCTATTCTCTTATCCAGAGAGACAGCCGGCCGCTAGACTTGCCCCATTCCTTCCCCTGGTTGTTGAACCCGGCATCCGTCAGAGCGGCTTTGATCGTCGCCGACGATGTCGTGGCCCAAATCGGTCCACGCCCGTGTCGTTTCAACAACGCCGCAACGATTCGCGGTGAAAATCTGTTATTTCTGTGAACTGGGTCGCGTGCGACGTACCCGAGTTCCGGTAAGTCGTCAGCGAATGTGTACTCGCTCGCCGCAGCGACTTGTCTCGCATATGGAGGACGCGCTGGCTTGATCGCGCCGACCGCGACGATCTCCGCGCCCTTCCGCACCACGGCGAGAGCAACTGACCGGGGCAGCCACTTCTTGACCGAGTCTGGGTCCGTGATCGCTTCCCCTTCGATGACGATCGTCGTGCATCGTTCGATCTCGGCCGCAGTCAAGTCTACCGGCGCGCAGGTCTCGACGCGGTAGTCCGCTTGCTTGTCAGGGTTTGGATCGGTCAATCGTTCTCTCCCTCGTTTCTCGGCGCGGTCGGCGAGTGGTCGGAGCAGAGTTCTGACTTCTTGAACGGTATGGTCTGCCTGGCTATGTCCTCTTCTAGATCGGCGGCAGTTGCTGGATCTTTTCGGCGACCTTGCGACAGGCGCTGATCAGATCGGAGACCAGCCTGTCGTCCACGTCGAGGACGCCTTCGTACTCGGTCCGATTGCGCATGTCGTGGCACTTCGAGAGGACGCGCCATACCTCGGGCCCGAGGCCGAGCGTGTCGGGCAGCACCTGAAAGACGATGTACCGCTTGGATGAGCGGAATCCGTGGTGCCGGAGTGCCGCCAGGCAGAGCGCGTGGGCGGCGCTGTAGGCGAGATCGAAACGGCTGTCCAGCGAGTTCGCTTCGTTCTCCGCGTCCTTCAGCCGTGCCAGGCCCGAACGGATGAGACCCGCAAACTCCTTCGCGTCGGGAGGTTCCTTTGCGAGTACGTTTCCCGGACCCGCGAGGCGCTCAAGCGGCGACGGCGATGTCATCTTCCGATCCAATTACCCAGAGTTTCGGCTGTTCAAGCACGCGCGTCACGAACGCGTTCTCCGTCCGGGCGCGCTTTGAAAACTCGGCGGCCGTGTACACGGTGGGGTTGATCTTCCGACCCACAGTGCGCGCGACCCGCTCAAGGGCGCCGAAGACCTCGCCGTACGTCAGGCTGTCGCTAATGATCATCAAGTCGATATCGCTTGCCGATTGGTCGGTTGCCTTGGCCACGGAACCGTACACGAAGGCCGCGCGAATCGCCGACGACAAAGGCTTCAGGGCATCGCGCAGCGGCTCCGCGAGCCCGACCGTCTTCAACACGATACTCCGCAGTTCCGAAAACAGCGGTGACGCCGCGTTGGCCTGGTAGTGTTTCTGATGGCCAATCCTTCGCGCCACGATCAGCCCGCTGCCCTCTAACTTCGCAAGCTCTCGCTGCGCCGCCCCGGATCCTGTGCCCGCGTCCCGAATCAACTCTGAAGCATAGAAGCTACGCCCCGGCTGGCCGAAAAGTACACCGAGAACCCGCTGCTGTGTCTTGGTCAGCAGAGCATCTGCCAGGCTTTTGCGGCCAGATCGACGAGGGCTAGACCTCACACCCAATATGGGTATTATCATGCCCTATTTGGGCATGAGCGTCAAACGTCAAACCGGCCACGGGACGCAGAGGAACTGATGGTCTAATGAGTATCTACCAAGCCGTGGATGCTCTTGGTACGCGTGAATGTGTCAGGAGACTCGGTTTGCTGCTCACCATCAGAACGACTCACCGCCCAGCGTCAGATCTGGGTTATCTGCTTCACAAGAATCCGGCCAGAGTTCAGACGTTCGATCAGAGCTTTGGACGCGCGGTCGTCTTTTATCCAGAAGCGTCGACCGACGCTTGCACGGCGGCGCTGCTTCTTGACGTCGACTCGGTCGGTCTCGTGCGCGGCCGTTCTCGCGAGGACACAGGACCACTCGCGCAATACGTCAACGACCGGCCTTACGTCGCATCTTCGTTCCTGTCCGTCGCCATTGGACAGGTGTTCCGTTCCGCCATGGCCGGACGATCCGAGGAACGACCTGAACTGGCAGACGCCGCGATCCCGCTGCAGGCCCGGATTGCCGTCCTGCCGTGTCGCGGCGGCGAGTCTCTCCTCCGTCGTCTCTTCGAGCCTCTCGGCTATGTCGTGCAGGCGGACGAACTGCCACTCGACGCGACATTTCCAGAATGGGGGCCGAGTCGATATTTCACGGTTACTCTGGATCGCGAATGTCGCCTTCGTGAGTTGCTGACGCACCTCTACGTCCTCGTGCCTGTGCTCGACGATCAGAAACACTATTTCGTTGGCCAGGAGGAACTCGAGAAACTCCTGAAGCATGGCGAGGGCTGGCTCGAAACGCATCCGGAGCGCGACACGATCGTCAGACGATATCTGAAGTACCGTCGCGATCTCGTTCGGGAAGCGATTGGCCGCCTGCTGGCGGAGGAGACGCCGGAGGCTGATGGCGTATCGCGATCCTCCGTTAGGGACGCAGAAGAGAATTCGCTCGAGAAGCCCCTCGCCCTGAAATGAACAACGACTTTCGACTGTCGCCGAGGCAATCAAGCGGAGCGGCGCGAAACGGGTTGTCGACCTCGGTTGCGGTGAGGGCCGACTGCTGCGGCTCCTGATGGAGGAGCGGCAATTCGATGAAATCGTCGGAATGGACGTGTCGTACCGGACTTTGCAGTTCGCGTCAGAACGCCTGGGGCTCGAGCGCCTCGCACCCACGCAACGGCGGCGGATAAACCTCATTCATGGCTCGCTGGTCTATCGAGACGCCCGGCTCGCCGGCTTTGACGCGGCGGCGCTCGTCGAGGTCATTGAGCATCTCGATCGAGCGCGCCTGGCGACGTGCGAGCGCGTCGTCTTTGAGTTCGCACAGCCTTCATGCGTCATCGTCACCACGCCGAACGCTGAGTACAACGTGAATTGGGCGACTCTGCCGGCAGGACAGTTCCGTCACAAAGATCATCGCTTCGAATGGACACGCTCAGAGTTCGCCGCTTGGGCGAACTCGATTGCGAGCCGGCACGGGTACACCGTGGGTTTCCAGCCGGTCGGCGAGCCACACCCTGTAACTGGCCCGCCAACGCAGATGGCGGTGTTCACTCGATGACTTTGAAGATTCCACAGTTGTCGCTGGTCGTCTTGATCGGG
>DASWCI010000244.1:0-2893 GCA_036390195.1 Gemmatimonadaceae bacterium | reverse complement strand
CCTCTGCGAGAACCACTTGCTGTAAAGCGCTCTGTACCGCCCATCTTCGTACATTGCGAGCAATGCCCCGTTGATCCGCTTACGAAGCGGACTGCCATCGGCCACGGCAATACGTACTTTTGCGACGCGAAGATCGGACCGACCACTCGTAGGACGCCATTGCCGCGCTTCGCGGCCAAGTACTGAAGCGTCGGTGCGTCGAAGACCACCGCCTGGACGTCACCTTGCAAGACGAGATCGCATCCTTCCTCCGCGGATGCCACGTTCAGAAATAGCAACCCCTGCTAGGTTGTGTCCTTCTTTGCCAGGTGCTGCGCCGCCCGCTCCACCGAATTTGCCATCCACAGGCACGAGATCAACGATAGATCGGCCGGCTCGCAACTGAATCAGGCCGATCTCATCCTGGCGTCGCTCGACCGTACATCCGAGAACTCCGCAATAGAAGCGAAGCATGTTGTCGATGTCGACAATGCGCAGCACAAGATGGTCGATTTCACGAACGCGGACCGTCGTTGGTGTGACGCAGGATTATTGAACTCACTACTGGGTGTTATGCCTAATGAACGATAGGTCGCGCACGCAATCCTGCGAAGCCTCCATCCTAAGGAGTCCGAAAATGAAAAAGTTTCTTGTTACCTATCTTGCGCCCAGCTCGGTAATTGACGACTGGAAGAAAACCGAACCCAAGCAGAGAAAGGAGGCCGAGGAGAAGATGCAGGGGGACTGGAAAAAATGGATGGGCGATCACATAAAGATGTTCGCTGACAAGGGAGCCGGGGTCGGAAAAACCAAACGTGTCACATCGAAGGGCACGACTGACGCAAGAAACGACATCATGCTGTATGCGATCGTCGATGCAGAGTCACACGAGGCGGCAGCAAAGACATTCGAGGGCCATCCGCATTTGCAGATCCCGCAGGCTTCCATAGAAGTCATGGAAATTAATCCGCTGCATGGGATGTAAACCGATGTAAGCGGCCAAGGCCGTCTACCGCTTACGACCGGACCGATGTCGACTGTGCGCGTTCCCGCCCGGAGCGGCGGCCGCGCGACGACGGCGCGATCGGTCGCCGCCTACGGAACGCACCTCGCCCAGAAATAGTCTTGCCGTTTCGACTGCCTCGATCGCATAACCGTCGTCGAACGCCCGATAGGCGGGAGTCAACAAAGCCATAGCCTGCGCCTGCTTGCTTTTAGACGACCAGAGCTTCGCCACGCTCAGCGCGGCATGAAGCTCCCAGAGCCGGGCATGCTGGCGTCGCGCGCACTCGAGCGCACGATTGAAGCACGCTTCTGCCTCACGGCGGTTCTTGGGGTTCGCAAGGAGCAGGATCTCGCCTCGGATTCGCTGTGCTTCGGCCTCCCACCAACGTTCTCCGGTCCGCTCCACGTTGGCGACCGCCTGCGTCGCGAGCTCGATTGCGCGCGCCATCTTCCCGGCGCGCGCGTGCGCCTCGGCCAGACGCGACAAATTGTACGAGCTCTGGAAATCCGCTCCGGTGGCCCGATGCGCGGCGAGCGCATGCTCCATGAGCGTGATGCCCTCCTCGGGTCGTCCGCTTTCGACGACGTTCACTGCGCGCAGCACGCCGGCGCGGGAGACGTGATAGGGACTGCGTTGTTCGATGGCGATCGCCATCCCCTCCTCGGTCGCAGCGATCGCGCCCTCCAGGTCGCCCGTGTGGCTTCGGAAGCGCGCGAAAGCGAGCAGTGCGGACACCAGCGTGAACGGATGTGACCGGCTCCTCGCGTCGATTACCGCAGCGGACATCGTCTCCGCCGCGAGCTTCAGCGAACCGACGAACAGACGTGCGAGTCCGAGCCAGATGAGGATAAAGGATCGCAGATGAATGCCGGCAATAAACGACACCGGGCGGCAGATCGCCTCGTCGTAGAGAGACAGCGCTTTCTCCAGGTGGTCGATCGACTGCAAGAAATTGCCGAGATGCAGATGAGCCGTGCCCACCAGGTAATGAATGACCGTCGCGGTCGGTCGATCCAGGTTCTCGCGCAACTGCGGCTCGGCGAGCGTGAGACATGCGGGTGATTCGGAGCGAATGAGGTGATAGTTGAACAGCCCGCCAAGCGCGACGAGCGCTTCGAGCGGGTGAATGGTCTCGTCTAGAAGCTCCCGGGCCCTGGAGAGCGCGGTTTTCACTTCCGGGGAGGCGAATCCCCGAGTCATCATTAGCGCTTCTCCCAACGCGACCTGCAGACGTCCCTCGATCTGCCGGCGGGTCGGTCCAGGTGCGATTTTCGGCAGCAGGCTCATCGCCATTTCGACCTGGCTCTGGGCTTCCACGCCCGCCGAGCGACTGAGCGCGATGCGGGCGGCCCGGATCCAGAAGTCGATGGCCCTGTCGGGAAGGGCTGCCTCGGTGCAGTGATACGCCAGGACATCCGGGTGATGCTCGGAAATATCCGGGAATTCCCGCTCGATCACTTCGACGATGCGGCGATGGATCGCCGGACGTTCGCTCTTCGGGAGGGTCTCGTAAGCGGCATCCTGCACGAGTGCATGCTTGAAGGTGTAAAGGGCGTGCGGCACGTCGCCGCGCTGATGCACCAGCTCGGAGGCTACGAGCTGATTCAACGAAGTCTCGAGCTCCGAGTCGGGCAGGGAGGTGACCGCCTTCAGGACTGCGTACCGGAACTCGCGACCGAGGGCGGCGCTGGTCTGCACCACGGTGCGCGCCGGCGCGATGCGGTCCAGCCTCGCAACGAGCGAAGCGTGCAAGCTCAAAGGCACGGCGACCACCGGCAAGTTTCCGTCGAAGACATAGGCGCCACGCTCCTCGCGCAAGCCTCCGCTCTCCAGGACAGACTTCGTCACCTCTTCGACGAAGAGCGGCACGCCGTCGGTGCGCACGACGATCTGCTCGAGCAGGCGCGG
>DASWCI010000243.1:0-4167 GCA_036390195.1 Gemmatimonadaceae bacterium | reverse complement strand
CAGCCGTCACCCTGTGCCCACCACGACTCGCACGACATCGGTCGACGGATCGTGGCGCGTAGTTGGTCAGGACCGCAACGGGACGATCTACGAGCGGCGCACATACGACGCCAACGGCAACATCATCGTCCAGACCGCGCGTCGGGATGTGAACGGGAATTTCACGATTCTCAGCACACGCACCGGGCAAGGGACTAACAGCCGCGATTGCCAGCTGGCGAGTACGAACACCACGGTCGGCGGCATCATTCTTGGTCGAGGCGGCGTAGCAACCAACTGCAGCAACGATCGAAGAGCAGCTGATGGCGTCTGGCGTCAGGTCGGTCAGGGGCGCAACAACAACTCGATTTACGAGCGTCGTACGCTCGACGCGAACGGCAACGTCGTCATCCAGCGTGCGCGCAGAAACCCTGATGGCACTTTCACCATCCTGAACACCCACACCGCCCATGGTAATAACGGCGTACGCAACCGCGGTCGTGACGACGACGACGACCAGGGCGAAGACAACGGCCAGGGCAGGCGCAACAAACATTCGGACGACGATTACAGCTATAGCAACGGCGACGATGGCTACAATAGCGGCAACTACGTCTACGACAACTCTGACTACCGCTACAGCAGCGACAACAATCGCTACAAGAATTCCGAACACAAAAACCGCGGTCGGGGTAAAGGAAAGAAAGGCAGAGACTGAAGTCTCTTGAAGTCATAGCGACGGCCCCGGAGGACGCTGAGTCCCCGGGGCCGTTTCGCATCGGGTGCGATGTATGCACCTTCCAGTGCGAATGCAGCGCACCGTAACCGACAGATACATCCCGCCGGATCACGCGGCCTTCGTCGCCGCCGAGCCGCCAACGGGCAGACTGATCGTGATCGCACCGACGCGCGCTGCGTGCGAGACGATCGAGCTCGCGCTCGCCTTGCACATCCCGACTCTGCTCGAGAACCAACATGGGCGCGAGATCCGAGATCTTGCAGCGGCGGGGAAGGGATTTGGGATCGTCGCCGGGACTGGTACAGGCAAGACACTTTCGATTCGCCCGATGGCGGAGACGATTCTCCGCACCGACGTTCTGAGAGTCGGTGTTGTCAATCGCGAGCGCGAAGCAACGCCAGAGACGCCGACCTGGAACGTGATCGTGGTCACGACCGGGATCGCCCGTCGCTGGTTCCAGGACGGAGACATTCTTCCGACCGATACGCTCGTGGTCGACGAGATTCACCAGACGTCGGCGGAGCTGGAGCTTTGTCTCGCTCTGGGAAAGCGCGTCGGCTGTCGATTCATCTGGCTCTCCGCGACGGTGGACCCGACGTTCTACGCGCGATACCTGAACGCAGCAGCGGTGCTGGAGACATCCGCGTTCGATCCGGGGAAAGGAGCTGACGTCCAGATCGTACGGAAGGAGCCCCTGACGTTTCTCGACGACCGGTTTCTGCAGCAAGTGGTGAAGGAGCGCCGCGGCGTCGGGATGTTCCTGCCGACTCGGGCCGGCGTCGAGGAAGCCGCCAACCTGGTGCGAGATCGCTTCCCACGCATCAATAGCGCTTTCTACCACGGTGGTGAGCCGATTAGAATCATCCGGCCATTCCTCGAAGGCGAGGAGCAGAAGCCCTATTTCCTGGCGATGACTGCTGCCGGACAGAGCGCCCTGAACGTTCACGGTCTCGACACCGTCGTGATCGACGATACGCGGTTCAGCAACATCATTGAGCGTGGCAAGAATGTTCTGACCCGGCTTCACCTCGGCGCCAACGAGATCCTGCAGATGGCGGGGCGGGTGCACGGGCGTGTAGCGGGCGGAAGAGTTTTCATTCTCTCGGACCGTGACATTCATTTTTCCTCGCTCCAGCCGACGGCGCCGGAATTTCAGCTGGCGGGGGATTCAGAGCGCGTAGCGATGACGTGCGCAGACCTTGGAGTTCGCGCGGACGAGCTGGAGCTGCCCGTTCCCCTCGACCGGGTCGCGTATCGCAAAGCCGTGACGCTGCTGGAGCAGCGCGGCATCATCGAGAACGGCAGGCTTTCGCGCTACGGCAAAGCAGTCGAGGCAATGCCCGTCGATCGCCCGTGGGCCGAGCTTTTGGTGAATGCCGATGACGAGCTCGTGCCGTATCTGGCGGTGATGAGCTCGATCGAGTCGTTGCACCGTATGACGCGCGAAGACCGAGACCTTTCCGGCGTCACCGTTCCCGGAAGCGATCATCTTACCTCGTACAATCTGTACGCCGAAGCATTCTCGAGGTGTGGCTACATCGGTGAGGTTTACGGGCTGCCGCGCCAGCTTTTCGATGAAAGCATCGAGAAGTGGGCAGAGCAGCGAGGAGTGCTCGTCAAAGCGATTGAAGATGCGGCGCTGGCGACGGCGAGCATCTACCGGAGTCTCGGCATGGAGCTGCCGACGCGGATGGTCAATGCGCGCGATCATGTTTACCGGAAATTCACCGAGCTCATAGCGCAGTACATGCCCTTCGATCTGGTGATCGACGAGCAAACAGCGGATGGAAGCGAAGCGCGGGTCTCGAAGACGAGCGTGTGTGGCAGTTGGGGGGCGATAGCCGGGAGCCTGCGTTATTTCGCCGATCGCTCCGGAATTCCGCGAGCGGCGATCGAAGGAACCCAGATTCCGATGGAGCTGATTCGCCGCTACGCAACACGCGGCGAGACGGAGCTGATCTACGACCCGCGCCGCAAGCACGGTCCGCTCGTGCTCAAGCAGACTCTGGAGTATTTCGACTTCGAGCTGGAAAGCGAAATCGAAACGGTCGAGGAATTCCCGGCCGAGCACGCAGCCGCAGCACGGCACGTTCTCGCCGAGGCAGTCGCGCGCGGGGAAGCGCGACATTTTGCAGTCAGGAAAAATCGCGACACGATAGAAGAGATTCGGGAAGCTTACAAACGGTCCGGAGGAGAGACGCGGCGCCTAGGACTGGCGGATCTGACGGCCGTGTACGAGCAGCAGCTGGCCGGGGCCGGCTCAATGGATGAATTTCGGGCCGCGCGGCTCATCGTCGACAGAAACGACTTCGTTCCGCGAGCGATTATCCAGAAGCTCGAGGCCATGCCAAATCAGGTTCGGATCCGCGACCGCGAGGTCGACATCGACTACGATGTCGAAGAGCGGGACGGACAGCGGCGCGGAGTAGCCAGGCTCCGCCTGCCAGAAAAAGTCGCGCGCACTCTCAGCGAAGCAGAAATCCCGCGGCTCGATCGCCCGGTCCGTTTTGTCGTTCTTCGCGGGCAAAGGGGCGCTGTCAGGGCGGACACGCTCGAAGAGCTTCAGAATCTTCTCGCTCAGCCGTGGTCACCGGACGAAATCGAAGAATCGGCCGACGATCGAGCGATGCAGTCGCACGCGGAGCGCGAGGTACGGAAGATCGCCGCGGAATTTCGACGGCATCGCCGGGGCAACCATCGGCACGGCGCTCGCTACGGACCTCGGCGAGATGCCGACCGGCGCGGTCGCGAAGGTGGCGGTCACTCCCGTTCCAAACGACGGCGTCGTGAACGCTGACAGTCGACCGCACTGGCGGAGTTTGCTAGCACTCTTATAATCCGCGCATGCCGGCACAACACTTCTCAACACATTTCAGCGGGCACCAGAAAGTCATCGACGAATGTCTTGCTTCGCTGCAGGCCGTGTCTGATGCGGCGTCTGGAGCGATTATCTCCAGTTTGGGCCGCGGCGGAAAAATCCTGGCCTTTGGCAATGGCGGCAGCGCGACACAGGCAAGTCACCTGGTCGAAGAGCTGATTGGACGTTTCAGGGACACTCGCCGGCCGCTGCCGGCGATTTCTCTGGTCGGCGATTCAGGGGTGGTTACGTGCATCGCCAACGATTTCGGATACGCTGCGATCTTCGAGCGTCAGGTCGAAGCGTTGGCGACGATGGAAGATGCCGTAATCGGAATCACGACGAGTGGCAAATCCGAGAACGTGGTCCGCGGGCTGAAGGCGGGAAAGGGCAAAGGCGCGACAACGATCGCGCTCTGTGGGAAGAATGGATTGCAGGGCTTCGAAGCGGATCACCTTATCGCGGTGCCGAGCGATAACGGCGCCTACATCCAGGAAGTCCACTTGATGCTGCTCCACGTATGGTGCATCGCCGTGGACGCGACGATCAAATCAGGTGGCCTTTAGAGGTCCCCAGATTTACACAAGACTGA
>DASWCI010000242.1:0-2486 GCA_036390195.1 Gemmatimonadaceae bacterium | reverse complement strand
CGCGCGTTCAAGCCGTGGCTGTGCGACGACATATCACGAAAGCGGCGGCGACGCCTCTCGGGGATTGCGGAGGCAACAAGGGCGGCACGCGACGCAGCTGTCCACCTCGAGTGGCTGCGCAAGGGGCGACCCGAGCTTAGCGCTCGGCAGCGAGTCGGGCAGACCTGGCTGAGCGAGCGGTTGGAGACGCAGCGGAGCAAAAGTGCCGACACGGCGCTCCAGGCGGCCGCCGACTTCGCGACAATGGTCCCAAAGCTCACGCGCAGGTTGGAGTTTTATCGCGCTGCTGTCTCTGAGCCCGAGCGCGCCCAGAGGTTCGGAGCGGTCTTCGCGGAACGTCTGGTGAAAGAGAGCGAGGAACTGCGAGAGCGGCTCACCGCCGTCCACCGCTTCACCGATATCAAAGAGTCGCATCGTGCGCGCATTGGCGCGAAGAATCTTCGCTACGTCGCCGAGCCGCTGGCGAAGCTTGTCGGCGACGGCGACGCGATCATCGAGACGCTCAAGACGCTGCAGGATTCCCTTGGCGATCTACACGACGTGCACATCTTCGCCGACGAGTTGATGGCTGCGACGCAGAAGGTCGCAGCGCCGCGCTCTGGACTTCGGGGCTTCGCGCGTCTTCTCCACGAGCGAGGCATGCACGCCTTCGCCGAGATCGAGCGCGATTGGTTGAACGACGCTGGAGCAGCATTCTTCGAGCGAGTGCGGGATCTTGCCGCGGAAATCGCGCACCGCGCGTCGCGCGGGACGGAGATCGAGCACAAGTATCTGCTGCGGCAGCTTCCGGTGGCAGCGGCCAACGCGCCCTCAGTCGAGATTGAGCAGGGATATGTCCCCGGCGAGAAACTTATCGAGCGCATCCGGTGCGTTCGATTCGCGGACGGTAAAGAGAAGTTTTACCGCACGGTGAAGATAGGAAGTGGGGTTGAGCGAATCGAGCTCGAGGAGGAAGCAGACGCGGATTTGGCGCGCGCGATGTGGCGGCTCACGGAAGGTCGGCGACTGCGCAAGCGTCGCTATTCGATTCGTGAATCGGACGATCTCGTTTGGGAAGTTGACGAGTTTCTGGATCGGCCTCTGGTGCTTGCGGAGATCGAGCTTCCGACCGCAGACACCAAGTTCGAGCTGCCGCAGTGGTTGCGGGACGTCCTGGATCGGGAAGTAACCGACGAGCCGGAGTACACGAACGCCCGGCTGGCTCAATCACATGTTGATGCGCCGACGACGACAGAGACCGGCGATGGCGCGCGTTCCGTGGCTGACCGTTAGGAGGCTGCCGCCTGCTTCTGCCGCCTCCACATCAGGAAAGCAAGCCAGAAGAGAAACACTCTCGTCGCGAGCGGCCAGTCGGGGGGAAGATCGATGTTCGCGCGGCGCGTGAATATCCCCGCCGGATAGATACTACCAATCTGCTTTTCGCCCTCGAACAATCCAAAACGGCGGCTAAAGACAGAAAGCTTGCGCAGAACCAGACTGCGATTCGGAAGCTCTACTTCGAATCTGGTCCGAAGCGCCCTCGGCTTCGAAGCGCGAGCGACGATGTTCCCGTTCCGCTCGAGCAGAAAATCGCCGCTAAAGCGTCCCTCGCGATATAGCTCGTAAGTTCCCTCCTCGAGCTCGAGCCGAGCCTTCTCGCGAAAAACGGAAGTGTCGACTTCACCGACCAGGTTGTTCTGCTGCTGGAGCCGAAAGTTTGTGGCAAATATGTCGGTTGGGATCGCTTCCAACATGTCAGTCTCTGCGTCGAGCGCTACTATACAAAACGTAAGCGAACGGTCAAGAGATTCACGTGAGGCGCCCACTCGGCGAAAACCTCACGGAAGCTCGGGCCAACCTTCCAGCGCCAGCAATGTTGGTCGGCCGCCGAGTGCGTCGGCGCTGATTTTGTCTATTTGGAAGTCGATGCCAAAATTTGGCACGACATCTTTTCGCGGTGGGCGCAGCTGTTTCATTTGCACCCCACGAACTGCCGGGTACTGGTCCGTGTTGAGATTGTACGCGCCCCAGTAGTGAGTGAATCGTAACGAGCGATAGAGTTGCGTCGGCGTGAGTCCGGCGTGGTAGCCGACGTATACGCCAGGCACATAGCCGGTGCCGCTGACCGCGGCATGCCAGCGATTGCAGTAGTCGATGACTTTCTGTGCGGGCGTACCAGGTTTGACCCCCTCGAGATCGCACCAGACAGTAACGCCCCACGGCACTCCGAGTTTTTCCGCTTCAGATGCGGCGACGGTACCGTTTGTCGTGCCTTTGACGGCGCTGGGAATCCACGCGGTTTCGGACTCGACATACTGCACGAGCATCAGTCCGATTCCCGCGGTGAGAAGAGATTTCGCCTCGTTGGCGCTCAATGCTGACGCGTGCGGTTTGTCTCTGCGAACGTAGCGAACGCAGAACCGGTAGCCGCGACGCCGAAAAGCTTTTGCCGCAGCTGCTGAGACAGTCGCGGCGGTGTCGAAGCCGCGCAAGCCGTCGGCGGCAGT
>DASWCI010000241.1:0-1548 GCA_036390195.1 Gemmatimonadaceae bacterium | reverse complement strand
TCCCTTCTAGCATCCACGCGCGGCTAAGGTTCAAACCATCGAGGTGGGCTAGTCGGGGATCGCTCGGATCGGTGACCACCTCAGGCTTCGGCCAGCGCGTATGCGGCAGGAATCGTGTGAGCCACGCGGCAAAATCGCGCGGCGGTAACACCCGTCGCATCACGTCAGCTTCTGCGATGCACGGTGACAGAAAATCTTCGCCCGATGGCTCGTAGCTCAGCGGACACGATTTGTCACTTAAGAAAAAGCGTCGTGCCGCGTCTCGGGCGAGGCTCACCAGCGCCGGATCGTTACTCGAATCGATGATGAGTCCGAGGGCAAAAGCGCTTTGGCTGTGCTCACCGGAACGCACCGGATGCGAAAGCTTCGGCAGCCATGCCTTCAACCGCTCGGCGACCGCCTGCTCGAGTGGATGCAAATTCGCCGACAGCTCCGGGTCGGATTCGCGCAGCTCGGCGCCGAGCTGCAGCAGCCACGCGAGTCCGTACGGACGCTCGAAACTCGATCGGCCTTCCGCCCGCAGATATGCCGCCTCCTGCGCGATGTTCTCCAGCGTAAGACTTTGTTTCAGCGCCTCGCGTGCGTTTGGCGTGAACGGCGCGTCGGGAAATGTACGCGCGAGCCGCGCGAGTAGCCAGTGGCCGTGAACCGACGAGTGCCAGTCATAGCAGCCGTAAAACGCCGGCGTCAGCTTGCGCGGCGGCGCGACGTCAGCATCGGAGTTGAGGCTGTGCGAGATTTTGTTCGGATACTCCTTGTGAACGCAGGCGAGCGCGAGATTCGCGAATCGCTCGGCGGCGTGGGCGTCGAACGTTGTGGCCGCGATGATCAGCGCGAAGAGCATCACTAATGATGCATATGTAACAGAATGTAGCCGACGAGCACCAGCGCGATCACTAGCAAGACAACGATGACAATGATGTTCTGCCGCGTCGTCCCGCTGGTGCTGACACGCTCATAAATCACTTTGCGCCGCACTTCGTCGTCGGGCTTTTCATTCGGCTCGGGCATGCTCGACAGACTCAGCAAGTGAAATGCCACGCGCCGCGAATCCCAACTGATTCACCACGGAGGCCACAGAGATCACAGAGGCGTCTCTGAGTGCTCTGTGTTCTCTGTGGTGATCAACTCCGAGCTACGCACGGAATTGACGAAAATGCCACGGGCCGCCAGCGCACGCGACGACCAGGCGAAGATCGGAATCGAAAAACAGCTCAGCGCCGCGGCCGTGAGAAACGCCTGTTGAAATCCGAGTGAGCCGCCGATCGCGCCGATCACCAGCGAGCCGGTGCCGATGCCGGTGTCGAATGCCCAGACGATGCTGCCGAACGTCCGCGCCCGCCGATCGGGGTCAGTGTTCTCCAGAATGAACGAGGCCAGCGCCGGATATGCGGCGCCGAAGCCAGTGCCGAACAGAATCGCGGAAACGATCATCTCCCATTTGTGCTGCGCGAGTGCGAGCGCCGCGAAGGCGATCGGAATCAGAATCAGCGCCGGGTAGAGCACGCGCTTCGTCCCGATGCGGTCGCCGAGGTGGGAGAAGAAGAG
>DASWCI010000240.1:0-6475 GCA_036390195.1 Gemmatimonadaceae bacterium | reverse complement strand
TGATCGATGAGAAGATGCCCGTGGTCTTCGTCACACCCCACGACGCCGTCTTCGACAAGGTCGTCTCGAACGTGCAGGAAGTGAAGGCCAGAGGTGGACGCGTGATCGCGATCACGACGCGCGAGGAAGAATCCCTCGCTGGGAAGCTGGACTACGAGTTCCGCATTCCCCAGACGAAGGATATGCTCACGCCAGTGCTCGCGTCGGTGCCGCTCCAGCTTCTGGCCTACTACATCGCCGTCAAGCGGGGCGCGAACGTAGACCAGCCGCGCAACCTCGCCAAGTCGGTCACGGTGGAGTAGTACTGAGAGTCCTGCTTCAACGCGTCTCGCGGGCTGAAGTCCGCATCGGAGAGAGAACGGCGGGAAGCATTGGGAAGGGATTCCTCCTTCTGGTGGGCTTTACGCACGCCGATAGTCCCGAGAAAGTCGACTGGATGGCGGACAAGATCTCCGGGCTTCGACTTTTCGGCGACCCCGAAGGCAAGATGAATCTCGGCCTCGCGGATGTCGGCGGGTCAGTGCTCGTCGTGTCGCAGTTCACACTGTATGGGAATGCGGAAAAGGGGAGACGCCCCAGCTTCATCGACGCCGCGCGCCCAGAAGCAGCCATCCCGTTGTACGACCGCTTCATTGCCGCTCTCCGCGATCGAGGCCTCAAAGTCGAGAGTGGCGAATTCGGCGCGATGATGGATGTCGAGCTGGTGAATGACGGACCAGTCACCCTCTGGCTCGAGCGTTGAGCGTGTGTCGGGTAGTCCTCGCGTCGGCTTCACCAAGGCGTCGACAGCTTCTAAATCTGATCGGCATCGCACACGAGGTGCGTCCGGCGAACCTCGACGAGTCGCCACGCCCGCGCGAAGCCCCCCGCCGACATGCGGAGCGACTCGCCCGCGAAAAGGCGAGCACTGTCGCGACGCGTGATCCAGACCTGATCACCATTGGTGCTGATACAGTGGTGGTCATCAATCGCACGGTACTGGGCAAACCTGCGGATGGAGACGAAGCTGCCCGGATGCTCGCTCTATTGAGTGGTCGCGAGCACCTCGTGATCACTGCCGTTGCGGTTTCGCGTGGAAAAAAGCTGCGCTCGGCGATTGAGGAGGTTCGCGTGAAATTCCGGAGGCTGCGCGATGACGAGATCCGGGCGTACATTGCGACCGGAGAGCCGATGGACAAGGCTGGCGCCTACGGCATTCAGGGATTCGGAGCGACGATCGTCGAAAGAATCGAGGGAGATTATTTCGCCGTGATGGGGCTGCCGCTCGTGCGTCTCGTTGGATTGTTGAGGGACGTCGGGGTCAATTATCGGTTCGGCGATTTGATGACGTCAGCCGATTAGCTCGCGCGCCCTCTCCATCACCCGCCGTTCGTTATCGAACGCCAGCTGGCCCGTGGCATCTTCCATCGGCACCCAGCGCGCTTCGTTCACCTCCCAGTCGTGCTCCTTCGTGTCGCCTGACACGTAACGAAGCAGGTAGAAGTGCACGCGCTTGTGGAAGCGCACCCTGATGCCGTTGTCGAGACCCGCATACCAGTATTCGATCGTCTCAATGGGCTGCACGACCTCGCTTGATACGCCGCCCTCCTCGCGCGCCTCTCGCACAGCCGTGATCTCGGGATTCTCCCCTTTATCGACCAGTCCCTTTGGCAATTGCCAGCGGTTATTGCTTCCAACCGAGACGATCACCACTTCGACTAGCCCCTGTTCGCTGCGGAAGACCACGCCGCCGGCTGAAGTCTGATTTATTACTGGCAACTTGATGCTTGGCGATTTCTTCGAGGAAGATCCGCTCGACTTGCGCGGCGTCATCGTGCGCTAAGCCCGGCGTACCGATCCTGCCACAGCTGCACTTTATCCAAAACATCGCGGGTCTCGATCCGCCTCATTCGACCGGCCCGGTTCTCCATCGTGATTGGATAATCCTCGCCAGGTTCTCCGTAGGCATCGATGATCAGATCCTGAAATCTGCGGTATGGCCCGGTCCGCTTCGGATTCGTGTATCCCATCAGACTAATCACCGGGGTGTCGAGGGCGACACTCACATGCAACGGACCCGTGTCCGGCGAGAGTACGAGCGCGGAAGCGTCCAGGATGGATACAAGATTTCGCAGGCCACTCCCAAGCTCCGAACGCGGCTTGTGCTTCGCGCGTTCCATCACGACTCGCTCGGCTGCGAGCTCGCGCGCCGAGCGACCACCGACGAGAACGACTCGCATGCCAAACTTCTCGTGGAGCGCGTCGCATACCGCGGCCCAACGCTCGGGAAACCAATCCTTCTCGGGCTTGCTGGTCGCCACCACAATCGATGCAATAGGTCGATCGATCGATGCGACGAAGCGGCGCTGCCACTCGCGCTCCTGAGGCCATGGCCCGAGGTCCCATTCCACCGGCTGTGGCGCGACGCCGAGCACAGTGAGAAACTCGAAGTACTGATCCTGCACGTGCTGAATCGGACTCGGCGCAATCTTTCTGTTGGTAAAGAGCCAGTTCAGGTCGCGAGCGCGAGCGCGATCGAATCCGAGCTTGATTGGAGCGTGCGTGAATCCCGTTACAATCCCCGCCTTGAAATAGACCTGGAGGTTGATCACGAGGTCGAAGCGTCTGTTCGCGAGTTGGGCGGCAGCATTGGCGAAAGCCATCAAGCCTCTGGAACGATCGAAGATGATTATCTCATCGACCGATCGGTGTCCACGCACGAGAGCGGCGGGGGCCGGCTGGAGTATCCAGGTGACACGAGTGTTGGGATTCGCGCGTTTGAGCGCGTTGACCACCGGCAGCACGTGCACTGCGTCACCGACTGCGCTCATCATCACGATGCAAATCCTGTCGGGCACTCCCGGCGCCATGAGAGCGCTCACTCGACACTCCTCAAGCGCAGATACTCTTCATCTTCAGCCGAGTAGGGAAGACCGTGGACGTCGCGCCATTTGCGCAACGAGCGAATGAGACGGTCGAGGTTCGCTTTCGCGACGAGCGGTGATCCCGGCGAGCTGAAGCGAACGCGGTCGATGTCGAGGACGTGTGCGTCGAGGCCGGGGCCTTCCCCAGCGGTGAGCAGGACGTTCTTGAGATTGAGATCCTGGTGATGCGCGCCCGCCTGCGTGAGCGCGCGTAACAGCTTCACGACTGCGTCCAGAACCATGACCCGGTGGTCGTGGTCCGTCACCTTGGCGAGCGCGACGGAAAGATCGTGGCCGTTGGGGATCTCGCGCGTTGCGACGTCCGATCGGCGCAGAATGAGATTCTTCGGATAAGAGACGTAAGCCAGTACTTCCGGCGTGCTGACGCCGCTTGCACGCAGACGCAGCGAGGCGATCAACTCTCGAAAGCCTCGCGTGGGCAGGACGAACAGGTCCTTGCTGAACTTTGCCATCCAGCCGCCGCGCATGTTGTGACGCACGACAGCTCGCCCACAACTGCCGGGTAGATTCACCGCGAAGACCGGCGCTCGCCCTACGAGTGGCACTGCATCGGGCTGACGCGCCGCGTATTCGTACAAGCTTTCCTTCTCGAGCACTTCGCGTATGCTGGCCGAGCAGGCTTTCGCGGCGACGACTCGGGAGCCGGCCACCTCGAAACGCTCGTAGGATGGCGTAGAGACACCAGCCACTTATCCGTCCTTCTTTCGGAATTCTCGCACCGATGCAATGGCGCTCAGGAGGGCTTCCGCTTTGTTGCGCGTCTCCTCCCACTCGCGTTCCGGAACCGAATCGGCGACGATACCAGCTCCGGCCTGCACTGACGCAGTACCGTCCGCGATCACGCATGTTCGGATCGTTATCGCGAGGTCCATTCGTCCTCCGCCCGCCGAGATGTAGCCGATCGCGCCCGCGTACGGCCCGCGCGAGACTGGCTCGAGCTCGTCGATTATTTCCATCGCGCGGATCTTCGGCGCACCCGTCATTGTGCCGGCCGGAAAGGTCGCGCGAAATACGTCGAGCGCCGTGAGTCCATCGTTGAGCTCTCCTTCCACCTGACTGACGATGTGCAGCACGTGCGAGTACTTCTCGATTTTCATGAGCTCGGTGACCTTTACCGTGCCGTACTTCGCGACTCGGCCAACGTCATTTCTTCCGAGATCGACCAGCATCACGTGTTCGGCGCGCTCTTTCTCATCGGCCAGCAGCTCGGCTGACAATCGAGCGTCATCTTCCGAAGTCTTTCCGCGCGGTCTCGTCCCGGCGATCGGTCGAAGTGTAATTCGATTGTCCGAGACGCGTACGAGCAATTCGGGTGAGCTGCCAACGATCTCGAGTCCATCAAGGACAAGATGATACATGTACGGCGAAGGATTGAGCGCGCGAAGCGCGCGGTAAAGGTTCAGCGGATCGAAGTCCAGGGGCACATCGATGCGGCGCGACAGGAGCGCCTGAAAACAGTCACCGGCTCGGATGTATTCCTTGATGCGGTCGACGTGGGTCATGAACTGCGCGCGCTCATAGCTCGACCGGCCGTCGATCGCTCGCGCGCCCGGGTTCGGCGACATTGGTTCGAGGCGCGCGGGCTTCCGCAGGCGGTCGAGAATGTCGTCGAGCTCAGCGACGGCCCTCTCGTACAACGCCTTGAGTTGCGGTTCGGGTGTTCGCTTTGGAATAGCGACCGATACGACGACTCGCGCGCGGGCGTGAAGATTGTCGAGTATCACGAGGGATCGGGTAAAAACGAAGATCGCATCGGGTAGCCCGAGACCGTTCGCGGGTTGATTGGGAAGCCGTTCGATGAGTCGGACGACGTCGTATCCGAAATATCCTACCACCCCGCCCCAGAACTGCCCGAGCTCAGGCACGTTGGCGGGATTCCCTTCGTCGATGAGCGTCGCGAGATCAGCGAGCGGATCGGTCGGCCTCCTCGCATTGTGCCAGCCGCGCTCAATCGTCCACTCTTCCACCACGCCGTTGGTGAGTCTCCAGGCAGAGCGCGGCTCAGTGCCTAGGTAGGTGTAGCGTGACCACGTCTCACCGCCCGCTGGCGCTGACTCGAGCAGAAACGCGAACGGACCACGTCGCAGCTTGGCAAAGGCGGACACCGGGGTTTCGGTATCGAGCAGACAATCCTTCCACACGGGCACCAGGGCCGCCGTGGAGGATCTGCGTTTGAAATCGTTGAAGCTCATCGCATCATCACGCTGAAACCGTTGACAGTCGGTCTCCGTGCCGGTTCACCAGCAACTAATTTTCCTCCATGAGGCTTCGCGTTTCTATCCGAACTCTCGCGCTGATCATCATCGCCGCGAGCAAAGTCGATGCGCAGCAAACCTGGAACGACCCGCGCACCCGAGCGCTCGTCGAGCACGCCACCGAGCGCAGAGCGAGTCAGCTCGCCGACACGGCCCTCGTCGACTACAAGGCGACGGCGCATGGCTACGTGACGTTCCTCGCACAATTTGGAGAGGGGTTTCCCGAGCCGCCAAAAATCGTGAAGGCGGACGAGCTGGGTTTGGAAGTTTACTGGCGCGCTCCCGATCTGAGCAAGCAGCGCATCATGGGTCGACGCGACACCCTGCTGCTTCCGACGGACATCAACTACCATCGCGATCACCTGGGAATCGTCCAGAACAACTTCAGAAACATCATCAGGATCGGCGAAGGTGATGAAGTGCAGGATGTTCCCCATCCACTCTCACCAGCCGGTCTTCAGGTTTACGATTTCGCCATTCACGACTCACTTCAGATTCGGCTCGGCACTCGGGTACTCGATGTTTATGAGGTCAGAGTGCGCCCGAAGGATGATCGCCAGCCACGCGCCGTCGGCGCAGTCTACATTGACCGCGAAACGGGAGAAGTCGTCCGCATGGCGTTTAGTTTCACCCGCGCTGCGCTCATCGACAAAGATCTGGAGGACGTGTCGGTCGTTCTCGAGAACGCGCTCATCGAAGGCCGCTTCTGGCTCCCGCGTCGGCAGGAGATCGAGATTCGTCGCACGGGATCGTGGCTCGACTATCCGGCGCGCGGAATCATCCGTGGTCGCTGGGAGATCTGCTGCTACCAGGTGAACACGGGAATTTCGCCGAGCTTTTTCGCGGGGCCGGAGATCGTGATGGCGCCGGCGGCGGAGCGAGCGATGAAGCCCTTTCCATTCATCGGCCACGTACTGGATTCGCTGCCTCCGGATGTAAGAGCAGTCACGGACGAAGACGTCAGGAATGTACAGGAGGAGGCGCGGGCGCTCGTACGCGCGCAGGCTTTGGCGCGCAGTCGCAGCCTTGCATTTTCGGCGCGGCACATCTCGGACATCGCCCGGTTCAATCGTGTTGAAGGTCTTGCCCTCGGCACCGGATTCCTTCAAAGAATTGGGGCCGGTTTTGCGGTTGCCGCCTCCGGTCGCTACGGCTTCAGCGACAAGGAACCTAAAGGACGTGGAGCGCTCGAGTATCGCACCGGAGCCGGCTCGTCCCTGATCCTCGCCGCGGAACGTCAATACCGGGATGTGAGCGACGAACAGGAGACGTCACTGGTTCGCAATACGATTGCCG
>DASWCI010000239.1:0-13075 GCA_036390195.1 Gemmatimonadaceae bacterium | reverse complement strand
TCGCTGGCTCGCGTCGAGGTCACGACCAGCGCGATTGATGTAGAACGTGAGCATGGACATCGCCGATTGAAACGGTGTGCCTTTACGTCGCTTGCTGCGTTCGGCACTTCGTTTCAATGAGGCTGCGATGCGTCGCGGGTCAGCTTCCGTAGACGATCTCACCCTCGGCGTCGAGCCCCAGCTCACTATGCGCTCCGCACACTCCACAGGTCCGGACGACATGCCAGAATTCTCCGAGCGTCTCTTGATGCTCTTTGCCTGCACGGGTGACCTTGAGCTTCTTGAAGCTGTACTCACCGCACTGCGGACATGGATGCGCGCGCGCGACTCGCTCGGCACGGCTCTGTGTGATCGCGGCCAAGATCACCCCTGCGTTTTCGGCGGTGGGTTTCGCTGAGAGCCTGAAGTCTCCGATCCTTCAAAGGTGGAGCGCGCAGTTTTATTGACTAGCTCGCGCAATCCACCTATCGCGCCCATTACCCCAGCCGCTTCCGCCGGCAGAAAGATCGTCGAGTTCTTTCCTTGAGCGAGCGTTGGGAGCGCCTCCAGGTATTTCATGCCCAGGAGATACATCGCGGCCTGTCCTTCCGGTAACGCGCTACCAATCTTGTGGATGGCTTCCGCCTCGGCTTCAGCCATGGCGAGTCGTGCTTCGGCGAGTCCTTTGGCTCGGAGAACCGCGGCATCGCGCTCGCCTTCTGCCCGTCGAACCTGCGACTCGCGCACGCCCTCAGCTTCCAGAATGGCGGCTCTCTTTCCCGCCTCTGCGTTTGTAACCGCGGCGCGACGCTCACGCTCCGCACGCATCTGCAGTTCCATTGACTGCTGGATGTCCCGCGGCGGCTCGATCGATTGCAACTCAACGCGAGTGACATCGACTCCCCAGCCGATTGATGCCTCCTCGATCACTTCTCTCATTCGCCTGTTGATCACATCGCGGCTGCCAAGCGTCGCGTCGAGCTCCATCTCACCGACGATATTGCGCAGCGTCGTCCGCGTTAGCGTTTCGAGTGCGTAAGGCAGGTTCTGCACCGCGTAGGTGGCCTTTTGTGGATCGGCGACACGGTAGTAGATGACGGCATCGATGTCGATCGTAACGTTGTCCTTGGTGATGACTGGCTGACTTGGGAAGTTCAGGACCTGCTCGCGTAGGTCGATGCGGGCAGTATGGCCCGCGGTAACTCGCTTGATCCCCGTCACGTCGCTCTCGAAGTAGCGAACGTCGATTGTGCGCGGCAGCTCGACGAACGGGATGAGAATGTTAAGACCGGAGCGAGCTAAGCGGTGAAACCGCCCGAGCCGCTCTACGACCATCACCTCCGCCTGGCCAACTACCTTGAACGATTTCGTGCCGACAAAGATTCCGAGAAGAACGAGTATTCCGAGTACTGCCAACCCGACCATTGAGTCCCCCTTGAAGACGGGAGGATATTATGAATAAAGCCCCGCTCTGGCGAGAGCGGGGCTTTCAGGTGAATCAACCTCGCTCCGCCAACTGTGGAGCAAGGTATGTCTTATCGCCGAGCGGAGGCAGTCGACTGGTCGCGCTGAGCGATGGCGAAGAGATCCTTCTGAGACGTGCTCTCTTTGAGAACATCCAACGCGCGCATCAGTTGGTTGTCTTCGGGGACGCTCCGGCGCTTGGCAGTTGAGTCACCAAACGCCAGGCGAGCGACGGTGTTGCCCAGGAGTCTGTCGATCTCTGAACCGGCTTGCTCGTACTGCGCGTGATCGACTGTGACGCCCTTGGCCTGGAGGCGCCGGTAGAACTCTTCGCGCCACGCCGGCGGCACGGTGAAGTCAGGCCGAACGGTTTTTTTCAGCTCGAGCGAGTAATCCATAAGGGTTACCCTCACATCCGCTGTCTTTGGCGCGAAGGCGTTGAACACCTTCTGCTCCGCCGTGGTCAGGGTGTCGGGGCGAACGATAATATCGGGCGTGATTGCTCCGCCACCGTATACGATTCGGCCGGCGTCCGATCTGAACGCAGGTCGCGAACGACGCACGGAATCAGTCTCGAGCGAATCAGGCATCACTTCAACGAACTCACCGCTGGGGAGAAGCTTGCGCTCTTTCTGGATGGAGCGGCCGTTTGGAGTGTACCACTTTGCCGTCGTCATCTTGAGGGCGTAACCACCTTCGAGCGGGAATACGGACTGCACGAGACCCTTTCCAAAAGATGTCGTGCCGACAATGAGAGCGCGGTCGTGATCCTGGAGAGCGCCGGCAACGATCTCGGATGCTGAAGCGCTCCGTCCGTCCGTGAGTAGCACCAGGGGCAGAGTCGGCGCGACTGGATCATCGGTGGCGACGAAAGTCTGGTTCTCACCGTTGCGGGCGCGGATGCTCGAGATCTGCTGACCCTTCTTCAGGAAAAGATTGCTGACGCTGAGCGACTGATCGAGGATGCCACCAGGGTTTCCACGCAGATCAATTACTACTCCCTTTGCCCCCTGCCGCGACAGGCGGGTGATCGAGCTCTCCAGCTCGTCCCTCGCGCTCTCGTTGAACTGGAGAAGGGGGATGTAGCCGATCTTACCATCGAGCATGATCGCGTAAGGAACTGCCGGAATGCTGATGATGGCGCGAGTGAAAGTGATCGGTATCAGCTCGGGCACGCCGGGCCGTGAGAACTTGACCAACACTCTGCTACCGGGATTCCCTTTGAGAGCATCCGAGGTCTGTGAGACGGTCCAGCCGCGGATATTGGTTGTGTCGATGATGTTGATGCGATCGCCTTCCTGCACTCCGGCCTGCTCCGCCGGTGTATGCGGGAAAACGCGCTGCACAGTGATGAAACCCTGTGTCTCGGCGATCTCCATCCCGATGCCGGCATAACGTCCGTTAGTCTGCGCGTTGAAGGTCGAAAGCTCCTTCGGGGAAAGCAGTACGCTGTAAGGATCATTCAGCTCGTGAACGAGTCCGCGTGCAGCCTTCTCGTACAGAGTCGCAGCGTCGACAGTATCGACGAAGCGGGTGGAGACAATGTTCAGGACCTGGTCGAGGAGGCGAGCGCCTTGCTGGCTTTCGCGCTGCTGGAATGCAAAGCCTCCGGCCATGAGTGGTATCAGAGCCAGTCCGAAGAGCAAGCTTTTCTTGGATCGGGACATACGGTCTAGTTGGAATGAGAGAGCGACGCCATCAAAGCCTTCTCGGAAGGTGCCGAGATTGGCTTAAGCTAATAAATACGCCCTCGGGGTAGTGAGTGTTCCTCAATGACGCACAAAAAGCACCAGGGGAACACTCCGTCAGGCGACCCGGGAAGCTAACACGTAATCTACCAGCCAGTCACGGTTAAGCTGCCGGAAGGTAGCATCACGAAGGAGACCGGCGGCGAGAAGCATCTCGTGGGCGGGTTGGAGCACTCGTTGCAAATGAGAAGGATATCGCTGGGTTAGAGGGAGCTGCTCGGCAAGAGAGGCAAGGGGTACTCTCCAGGTCACCATCCCTTCTTCTCTCGCGACTTCGAGCAGGCGGTAAAGTCGTCTAGCTACGGGATTGGTCAGTGATAGATAGTGCATTGCGGAGAGTGTCACGGTGTATCCAGCCGCAATGTTCGAACGAATGACGGGACCTATCGTGACTCGGGCATCGCCGGGTTCTGACGCAGCCAATACTGGAAACAGACTGAATTGTTCGCGCTCGGCCATTCGTCTGCGCGCGATGGAAACCGAAGACAGAATGGTAAAGCGTCCTTCTAGCGGCTGTCCTTCTTTTGCGACAACGTACACTCCGCTCGACTCGAGAGTAGTTCGCTCGAGTCTCGTCAAGGCAGATCTGAGCTGCTCATACGTTCTGCCGTCGACGCGCCGACCGATGGAGCGCAGGAAGGCGTGGAGCGTAAAACTTATCACTCCGTCTTCAGGAGCTCCTGCCTCGTGGTAGCGATGCAGGAGCTCGATGTACACGTCCTGATCAAATGTGCCGGGCAGTCGGTCGCCAGGGCTGGGCAGAACACGCCACCGTCCACCGCTCTCGGGAGAGAAGGAGATTGCCGTGTCCTCGGCGGAGTCGCTCAGTCGGAAGATCGGGAGCGACTCGAGAGACCGGTCGAGGACGATAGCACGCGTCGCGATTCGCCGACGGGCCACGAAGGTCATGCTGGGAGAATATGTCATCGGTCAAGTACATCGCAATCGCAGCGCTGATCCTGTTCGGAGTCGTTCTCGCGCTTATCGGGATTCTGTCGGTTACGCACGACACCCCAGTTAAGAGCGTAATCGCAGAAGGCGACAAGGGCGGGCCGCCGAGCATCACCGACCCCCTGTTCGCGCGAAGCATAGAACTGTTTACCGGAGCGCACATCGAGCCGGGGAACAACGTTCAGATCCTGCTCGATGGGAACGGCACTTATCCTCAGCTGTGGAAAGATCTGGCATCGGCGCAACAAACCATCACGGTGCAGATGTACTACTCCCAGCCGGGCGCAGTCGCCGACACAATGGCGAAGTACCTGATCGAGCGGGCACAGCACAAAGTGCGGGTGCTACTGCTGCTCGATGCTTTCGGGTCACAACCGCTCAAGCGGGATTGGATTAAAAAGCTCAAGGATTCCGGCGTGGAAGTGGTATGGCTGAGACCTCTTCGCTGGTACACGCTACAAAAGGCGGCACAGCGATCGCACGTACGAGTTGTCGTCGTCGACGGCAAGGTCGGCTACACCGGCGGCTTCGGACTCGCAGATTACTGGCTTGGCGACGGTCATCATGAAGATCAGTGGCGCGAGACGAACGTCCGATTCGAAGGTCCGACAGTGGCCGCGCTTCAGGCAGCTTTTGCCGCAGCCTGGGCCGAAGCAACGGGAGAGCTGCTCACCGGAGACCTGTTCTTTCCGAGGATCTCATTCGCCGATGTTGGAGATGTGCAGGCAGGTCTGATGCACACGATCCCCAGCACTGGTAGCACACCGGCCGAAAGATATCTGGCGCTCTCGATCGCCGGTGCGCAGAAAACGCTCTATATCAGCAACTCTTATTTCGTGCCCGGTGATAATTTCCTGCAGCTGCTATTGGCAGCAGCGCATCGCGGCGTCGATGTTCGTGTGCTCACCGTGAGCAACAAGACTGATGTGAAAACGACGTGGTACGCGGGACGCACCTATTACGAGAGACTGCTGGAGGGCGGAGTAAAGATCTATGAGTACCAGCCGACAATGATGCATGCAAAGAGCATGGTGGTTGACGGGATGTGGTCTTCGATAGGATCGATGAACTTCGATAATCGGTCTCTGTCGTTCAACGATGAGGCGCAGCTCGTGGCGCTCGACCGGCACGTCGGGGCACAAATGGATTCCATCTTCATGAACGACATCAAATGGTCCAAAGAGATAAAGCTCGATGAGTTCAGAAAGCGCCCGCTGTCGGGGAAGATTCTCGAATGGGGAGCGCAGAAGCTGCGGCGCGTGCTCTAACTGTCGAGCGCGGATCGCTCACTGGCCCATGATGTGACAAGCAGGTCTTCCGTGCTTACGCGCTTTCATCCTCTTGTACGGCGGTGGTTCAAGGAGACATTCGGCGAGCCCAGTGATCCGCAGCGTGAAGGCTGGCCGGCGATTGCGAGTGGAGCGCACACACTGATACTCGCGCCCACCGGGACCGGCAAAACCCTCGCGGCATTTCTTTGGGAGCTGAACGAGATTATCGAGCGCGGAACGAAAGAGCCATTACCGAACGCGATCCATCTCCTCTACATCTCCCCGCTCAAGGCGCTCAACAACGACATCCAGAGGAACCTCGACCAACCACTGACTCAGCTTAGAGAGCAGTTTGGGGCCGCAGGTAAAAAGTTTCCCGAAATCCGCGTTGCTGTTCGGACAGGCGACACGCCGGCATCCGCTCGCGCGAGGATGCTGCGGAGATCTCCGCACATTCTGATTACTACGCCGGAATCGCTCAACATCATGCTGACGACGCTCAAGGGGCGGGGGATGTTCAGCGGAGTCCGGGCGGTAATCGTCGACGAGATACACGCGATAGCGGGGACGAAGCGCGGTGCGCACCTGGCGCTCACTCTCGAGAGACTGGAGGCGCTGGTAGAAAAACCACCGCAACGCATCGGTCTGTCTGCGACGCAGAGACCGCTCGAAGAAGTTGCGCGATTCCTCGGCGGCTGCGAGGAGGAGAGTGCGGGGGCACCGGCTTTTCGTCCGGTTACGATTGTCGATTGCGGCATGACGAAGGAGATGCAGATCGCTGTGGAGTCTCCGGTCGCTGATCTCGGAAGTATTGGAGGCAGCATCTGGCCAGCGGTAGCGCCGTTGGTTCTGGGACACATTCGGAAATCCAGTACGACACTGGTGTTTGTCAATAACCGGGCACAGGCTGAAAAAATTGCAGCGCGAGTCAACAAGCTGGCAGAAGAGGAAATTGCACTTCCTTATCATGGGTCTCTCGCGCGAGAAAGACGGTTCGCGCTGGAAGAACGGCTGAAGGCAGGATCGCTCCGCGCGCTGATCACGACGAGCTCGCTCGAGCTGGGGATTGACATCGGTTCGGTCGATCTGGTGATACAGCTGCAATCGCCGAAACGTGTCGCTTCGGCGCTGCAAAGAATCGGACGCGCCGGACACATGCTAGGCGTGCCGAGCCGCGGAATACTGGTACCGACTTTTCGAGATGACGCAGTCGAGATCGCGGCGATAGTTGCGGCGATGCGAGCCGGAGATGTCGAGCCTACTCACGTCGTCCAGAACGCACTCGATGTACTCGCGCAGGCGATCGTAGCCGCGGTCTCGGTAGACGATTGGCAGAGCGCGGACCTGTTTCGTCTGGTGAGACGGTCGTATCCATATCATCAGCTGACACGAGGTGCTTTCGATGAAGTGCTGTCGATGTTGTCGGGGAAGTATCCATCCGACATCGCCGCCGAATTGGAAGCGCGAATTACCTGGGATCGCGTCAACGACAGGCTGATTGGAAGCAGAGCAGCACGGATGACGGCGGTAATCTCCGGCGGCACAATCCCCGATCGCGGACTCTACACGGTCAATCTCCCGGACCGCACCCGGCTCGGCGAGCTGGATGAAGAATTCGTGCACGAGTCGAGAATCGGCGATGTCTTTCAGCTCGGCTCCTCGACATGGAGGATCGCGGCGATCGAGCATGATCGCGTAGTCGTCACGCCTGCCCCTGGAACGCCCGCGCGGATGCCGTTCTGGCACGGAGAATACATGGCGCGCTCGCTGATGCTGAGTCATCGGGTCGGAGCGCTCCGCCGCGAGCTGGCTGAAGGTCCGAGTGAGGAGAGACTCGCGACCGAATACGGTTGTGATGCTGCCACTGCGAATTCTTTGGTGAGGTACATCGCATCGCAGCGAGCGGCGACGGGAATCGTTCCCGACGACCGCAACATCGTCATCGAGCAATTCAGAGACGAGACTGGCGCAGTGCGGATCGTCATTCACGCGGCGTTCGGTGGAAGGATCAACGCGCCCTGGGGGATGGCCCTTGCGCAGCGCGTGCGTGAGGCGCTCAATGACACCGACCTCCAGGTGCAGACGACAGACGATGGCATCATGCTGCGCTTGCCTGATCTCGGCATGAGCACTCCGCTGCAATCGCTGCTCGGTCTGTCCGGAATGGAAGCGGAGCAGCTGGTGATGGAAGAAGTCGGCTCGACATCACTGTTCGGTGCGCGTTTCAGAATGAACGCTGCGAGGGCGCTGCTCTTACCGCGCGGTAATCCGCGCCGTCGGATGCCTCTCTGGCTTCAGCGCCTGAAGTCGCTCGATTTGCTCCAGGTCGTGCGACAGTTTCCCAGTTTTCCGATTCTGGTCGAGACGTATCGAGAAGTCCTGCAGGACGCGTTCGACATTCCGGGACTCACGGAGACGCTTGCAGAAATCGCGGCCGGAAATATTCGCATCCATAGTGTGCACACCGATGTTCCGTCTCCGTTTGCCGCCAGCCTGCAATTCGGGTTCGTGATGGACTGGCTCTATGGCGACGACACTCCGCGCGCGGAGCAGAGGGCCGCACTGCTCTCGATAGATAGATCGCTTCTCGATGAAGTGATGGGTGGTGAAGGGAGCGACGATCTTACGCGTGAGGCAATCGATCAAACTCTTGCTGAGAGACGGGGAACAGCACCCGAACGACGCGCCAGAACCGAAGACGAGCTAGCGCATCTTCTCGATAGAGCTGGCGATCTGACGGCAGACGAAGTGCGATCCCGGATTGCGCCGGAAGAGGAAGGTGTACGCGGAGATCCTTTGGCCAGACTGTTGGAAACCAGGCGCGTGATTGCGCTTCAACTCGGATCGGAAGCGGCAAGGGAGTGGCGCTTCATTCTGACGGAGACCTTTCCGCGATACATCTCGGCGTTTGGTGCCGAGCAGTTGTCGCGGGTGCGCGGAACTACCGAGCTGGTTGAGCAGGATGCGGCGGCTCTAGTTCCGGACGTGCTCCGTCTCGCTGCGATCAATCCGTCGGTTGCACGTCGGGAAATTCTTGCACGCTTTCTCACGCAGTCCGGTCCAGTGACGATTCAGGAAATTCATGATCGGTACGGCTGGCCGAGTGAGTGGATCGAAGCCAGGCTCGCCGAGTGGGAGAGAACGGGGAAGCTCGTTCGCGGAAAATTCCGGCGTGAGGTACAGGATCTCGAGTGGTGCTCGAGGCGAGTGGTCGAGATTGGACGCAGACGAGCGCTTGCTACACTTCGTAAGCAGATCGAGGCCGTCGAGCTTCCGCACTTTGCCGCATTCATGCAGCGCTGGCAGCACTTGGACGAGCGTGACCGGCTCGACGGAGTCGCGGGAACGACGGCAGCTATGCGGCAACTATATGGTATAGCGCGTCTGCCGATTGCCTGGGACCGTGACTATCTCCGTGCAAGGGTCAAAGCGTATGACCCAACGACTCTCTCGCAGTTCACGGCGACCGGTGAACCTGTCTGGGTCGGCGAAGGAAACTACGACGAGGAGACCGGAGCGATTTCACTCGCTCGGGTTCGCTTTTTTGAACGCGGGACCGGTGGACTCTGGCTGGGTGAGCAACGGGAGGAGGAGCGCGATAGGGAGCCCGTGCTAAGCGAGAACGCTGAAAAAGTGAGAGCGACGATCGCGGAAGAAGGCGCGTCGTTCATCGGCGACATTCAGGCGATCACCGGACTGACGATGCTTGCTGTCCGCGAAGCGATCCGCGAGCTGGTAGCGTGGAGTCTCGTCACCAACGACACGGTCGAAGCTTTGCGCGAGATAGCACGCTGGAAACCGATGATGCCGCGAACCGGTGCTGATCCTACGAGCTGGCTGCCGTCCGACTACTCTCCATCACCAAATCGGAGGTACATGCGGACTCGCCCTAATCTGAGAAGACTTCCGCGGTGGCGACGGCCGGACAAGCCCGGGGCGCCGACGAGTGGTTGGACGGGTCGCTGGTCGCTGGTGCGCCGGCGAGGAACCATGGGGCCGGATCTTTCCGAAGAAGAGAGGGCCGAACGTATAGCACGCCAGTGGCTTACTCGATATGGCATCGTGTCGCGCGATTGGTGGCGGCGCGAGCGTCCGCTGGTGTCGTGGCGCGCAATCTACCGGGAGCTGAAGCGTCTCGAATTCCGCGGGGAAGTGCGGCGCGGCTACTTCGTCAAGGGATTGGGCGGTGCGCAGTTCGGGCTACCCGACGCCGTCGAGTGGCTGCGCACAGTGGCTGGCGAAGATCAGTCAACAGCGAATTTCGTGGTGATGGCAGCAAGCGATCCGGCAAATGTCTATAATCTGCCGTTGGAGCTGATCGATAGAGATCCGCTGTCGAGACCCCGTGGATCGGGGGCACTTCTCGTAACGCGCGGTGGCCGTATTGCCATAGCCGCCGAGGCACGAGGTCGTCGTTTTTCGGCTGCTGACTGGTTGTCGCCCGAGGAGCTGGTTGCTGCCAAGAAAGCGCTAATCGAACATCTGCGCGGGGAGAAATCCGCGCGCTATCTGATGTAAGAGATCAGCGGATATCCCCTCGACCAAGCGCGGCGCGCACTGCCTCTCGCATCGCAATTACTGCCTCCTCACGTGCGGCTGGAGAATCTTCGCGAACGTGAAGCTCGATTCCATCGGCGACGGCGAGGCGATGCCAGCGGAGCGCCATGTCATCGTCGTGCGCGACGGCTTCATCGGCACCTGAGTTGAGCGCAGGCGCTAGCGAAAGCGCGATCTTGCGCTCGAGAGCGTCGCCCGTAACATCGCGCATCTCGTTGCGGATCGTCTCGAGGCTTTGACCTTCTCGCTGGCGGATTTTGATCGATAGCAGCTGAAGGAGATGCCTATAGCCGTAAGTAGCTCCGGTGCCGGTTCCCTCAGGCCGGTCGAGCAGACCGGTCGCTACATAGAACCGAACTGCACGCGCGCTTGGGGCTGCGCGTGCAGAAGCGTTGGTCGGTCGGACTCCGGCTGCGTCTACGAGAGCTGTTGCGTGTGCTGCAAGTCCGCGGGCGTTCCAGGGAGCGTGTCGAGCGTGGGCGCGGAGGAGAGCGACAGGCGATTCAGCCATGTGGATAGGATAACATTAAAGTCTTCCGCTCGCTCATCGTGCGGGAGATCACCCGCGGGTGACAAAACGGAGATCTCAAAATCGCGTTTGATCTCGCGGAAGCCACGGAATTCTTCGACGGGCGCGGTCGATCCCTGCTCGCCCCACACGAGCAGCGCTGGCTGGCTGAGACGACGAAGTGCATGTCGCACGTCGATGTTGAGATTTCCGGACAGGAAAGCAGCCGGCGCATGACGCGCACCGCGCTGGTGAGAAGTCGCGTAATAAATCTCGACGAGCTCGCGGGAGACGAGAGCATCGTTCGAGTACGCGTTTCTGAGAAAGCGTCGAAGCTGTGGACGCGACACCAGAGCATTAAACATTGCAGTGCCGGCAATCGGTGTGTCGACAGCGAGCCGACCTGCTTCCCCGCCCAATCCGACAGGCTCGTTGAGACGAACGAGTCCTGATGGCGCGATGAGGGCAACAGCTGGAAAACGATGCGGATCACGCGCGGCGAGAACGATCGCATAAGCGCCGGAGAGAGAAGACGCTACCAGAACTGTTGGCTCGTCGATCACCCTGCTCACGAAATCCGAAATGAGCGAAATGTAGAGACGAGCGGAGTATCGGATCGCTGGACGATCCGACATTCCGAAACCGAGCAGATCGATGGTGTAAACAGTGTTCGCCCGCGCGAGCGCGTCGACGTTGTTTCTCCATTCGTAGGACCAGGCGGCAGCGTGAATGCCGTGGATCAGGAGAATGGGTGGGCCGCTGCCACGCTTGGTGAAGGCGACTCGCCGGTCGCGCCATTCAAAACCGCCCTCTTCGCCTCCGATTAGGTTGGTGAGCTTGTCGACACCTTTGCGCGCAAAAGCATTATAGGCTGCCGCGGCGCCGAGGAGCGCGCCACCGGACAGAAGAATTCTTCGCCAGGATCCTTCTCGCTCCCAAGGTCTTTCTAGCTCGTCGTTGTCCGGCATCACTCCTCACCTCGGTCGCCTAAGGAAAGCGCGGCCACATCTACAGCGGTATTCAGCAAAGGCGCGGCTACTTGAGAGTAACCGCGCCTCGGGCACTGCGCACGGGGGCAGCAAAAATTACCGCCGGGCGCGCTTCCTCGAGCTCGAACGCTTGCGGCCGCCGCTGCTGCGTCCGCGTGGCTTTGACCTTCCTTTGGACCGGGCGCTGGACCCACGCCGGGCCGCTGTCCTCCGTCCTGCCGCTTTCCGGGTGCCACCCTTCCGTCCTGCGGCTTTCCGAGAAGTCTTCCGACCTCTCGAAGGCCGCTTTTTGGCAGATCTTCTTCGTGCCGACGCTCTTGAGGCTTTCTTGGCGGCCTTCCGCTTTCGACCACCGGCAGCTTTCCTCGCCGCTGGCCGCGCGCTGGGGGTTGGAGTCGGCACAGTTCGGGTGACCGAAGGCGCTGTCCCGCCACCGAGTCCCGTCGTGCGTGCTGCGCCAGGCGGTGTGCTCCCCGTTCCAAAACCAGTGGTTGATCCCGTCGACGAAAGCCCACCAAACCCGGTAGTGCCACCCAGCGTTCCGGCCCCGCCGGTAGCTCCCCCGGTGCTGCCAAACCCGCCACCGGTTAGAGGCGACTCCTGCTTCTTACCGGAACCCTTAGGGCGACCCCTTCTTCCTCTTGGCGCGCCTCCGCCGAAGAGGTCTTCCTCTTCCTCTTCCTCTTCTTCGTCGCCTTCGCTTACGACCGTAGCGTCGGCGTCGGCCTCTTCGTCATCATCCGCGTCTTCAGCGCTGTCCCACAGGCGATCGCTGTGATCCTCATTGATCGCCCAGCCACCATCTTCGTCTTCGTCGTCGTCGTAGGAACGCTTGCCGCGACTGAAGCCACCGAGATCGTCCGGGTCGTCATCGTCCGCAAAACGCAATGGCTCCACTGATTCACCGCTCGGCATTGGTCCTCCCATAGAATGTCAGCACTTCGCACTGAAGTAGCGCGCTGTTTTCTGATTTTGCCCGCTGCACGTCGCGTGCCTTGTGCACCGGCGCCGAAAGCTCCTGCACAATTTGGACACCGAATACAACGACCACGCGGTGTCGTCAAGGTGAAGCTCTCTGGCTAACGGTTTACCGCGGACTTTGAAGCGAGGCGCCTGGCAATCACGCGAACGAGGGCATCATAAACACAAGGGTCGAACTGTTTTCCAACGTCCACTCGGAGGTGCTCCAGGGCTGCGAGTGGGGCCATCGGGTCACGGTACGCACGTTTTGACGTAAGTGCGTCGAAGGTGTCGGCGGCGCAAAGAATTCTCGCGCCGAGCGGAATGTCTTCCCCTACCAGACCCATTGGATAACCGGCGCCATCCCAATGCTCGTGATGGTGCTCTACGTACTTGAGCGGCTCCCTGATGTGAAAGAGCGGCGCAAGGATGTCGAGACCTATTTTCACATGCTGTTTGACGTGCTCGAATTCTTCAGCAGTGAGACTGCCGGGCTTGTTGAGGATCGCTTCGCGTATTCCGATCTTGCCGACGTCGTGGAGACGACCTGCGGCTCTCAAATCCTCGCAGATGCGTTCGTCGAGACCCAGTTCCTCCGCGAGCTGCCCGGCCAGTTCCGCAACCCGCTGCGAATGACCCCGCAGGTAC
>DASWCI010000238.1:0-3722 GCA_036390195.1 Gemmatimonadaceae bacterium | reverse complement strand
GGCAACCGAGACTGGCGTCCAGGCCTAGCTCTTTAGTCGCTTAGCGAGCGCAGAGCACCATGCAGGACGAGGTCGAACAGGGAGCTCCCGACTCGACCCCAGACTCTCCCAGTCCGGCTCCGAACAAGAAGCGTCGCAAGTTTCGCTGGGCACGTTGGACAACCATTGAGCGCGACCTCCGCCGAGAAAAAGGTCCGCTCCTGGCCGGAGTCGACGAAGTAGGCAGAGGCCCAATCGCGGGACCGGTTGTCGCCTGCGCGGTGATAATGCCAGCCGAGACTCGTGCGATAGCGGGAGTGGATGACTCCAAGCGGTTGACCCATGATCAGCGCGTACGCCTCGCGGCAAAGATTCGCGAGCGCGCGGTTGCATTTGCGCTTGGAGCCGCTTCGGTGCGGGAGATAGATCGAATCAACATCTACCAGGCGAGCGTGCTCGCAATGCAGCGCGCATTGAGTCGCCTGAAGGTGACGCCCGACCACGTCGTAATCGACGGGCGATCGATGCGTACGCTTCCAATTCCGCACACCGCGATAGTACACGGGGATGCACGGTGCTTCAGCATCGCTTGTGCGTCGATCCTCGCCAAAGTGACGCGCGATCTGCTCATGACGCGACTGAGCAAACACTACCCGCACTATATTTGGGAACACAACGCCGGCTACACTACGCGTGAGCACGTGACTGGGCTCACGTCGTACGGGATCACTCCGCATCATCGCAAGAGCTTCTGCAGAATCAGCGATCTGCTGCTGGAGCTTCAGCATCAGACCGAGCTGGACGATCTCGAGCAACGAGTGCTGGATGACGTCGGACTGCCTGACGAGGAAGATCTCGACGACGAGATGATTGCCGCCGTCCATCTCGACGTCGACGACCTAAGCCAGAGACTGGAACCCGAGCGGTAGCCTCGCGCGGATCACAATACCAAGGGGAATCGACGTGCCGGATGCGCTCGTTGGACTGATAATGGGCTCCAAGTCCGATTGGGAAACGATGCAGCACGCCGCGCAGATTCTCGACGCCCTCGGTGTGCCACATGAGACAAAAATCGTGTCGGCGCATCGGACGCCGGACTTGCTCTTCGAGTACGCGCAATCAGCCGAGGAGCGTGGTATCGAAGTGATCATCGCAGGAGCGGGCGGCGCAGCGCACCTGCCGGGCATGACCGCCGCCAAAACCACACTTCCCGTTCTGGGCGTGCCGGTGGAATCGAAAGCGCTGCAGGGCATCGATTCGCTGCTCTCGATTGTTCAAATGCCCGCGGGGGTGCCCGTCGGAACTCTTGCGATCGGCAAGCCGGGCGCGATCAACGCCGCGCTGCTCGCCGCGTCGATCGTGGCTCGAAATCGACCCGAGGTGAGAGAACGGCTGCGCGCGTTCCGCGCCGAGCAAACCAACGCAGTGCTGGCTCAACCCGACCCGGCCGCGACCGAGTGAGAATCGGCGTACTGGGCGGCGGGCAGTTGGGAAGAATGCTCGCGCTCGCCGGCTACCAACTCGGACTTGAATTCAGATTCTTCGATCCCAACTCAGGAGCTCCGGTTGGACAGATCGGGCAGCTGATCGCCGCGGACTACGGTGATCAGCCGGCGCTGGGCCGCTTTCTGGATGGCGTCGACGTCGTCACTTACGAATTCGAGAGCATACCGATTTCGACGGTGCGGTTCGTGGCCGAGCGCGCGAAGGTCTTCCCGCCGGTAGAGGCTCTGGAGATTGCGCAGGATCGCTTGCTCGAGAAGCGACTCTTTCAGGAACTCGGAATCCCGACACCTGCGTTCGCGCCGGTCGACACCTTGGAAGATCTTCGCTCCGCCGTGTCGCGCATCGAGTTACCAGTGGTGCTGAAGACGAGACGAATGGGCTACGACGGAAAAGGTCAAATCGTAATACACAATGCATCGTCGATCGAAGCCGCATGGAAGCAGTTGCAAGGCGCACCATTGCTGGTCGAGAGTTACGTGTCCTTCCAGCACGAGCTGTCGGTCATAGGAGCTCGCGATAAGGCAGGGAGAGAGGTGTTCTATCCGCCGGTCGAGAACGTCCACCGCGAAGGGATTCTGCGAATGTCGACGGCGCCGGCGCCAAGCGTAACTCCGGAACTGGCTGCACTGGCGATCGATTACTGCCGGCGCCTAATGGATCGGCTCGAGTACGTAGGCGTACTGGCGCTGGAGTTGTTTTCCGTCGATGGTTCTCTTCTCGCCAATGAGATGGCGCCTCGCGTCCACAATTCAGGTCACTGGACGATAGAGGGCGCCGAGACGAGTCAGTTCGAGAATCATCTTCGCGCCGTGGCGTCGCTGCCGCTCGGCGTGACAACGCCCCGCGGAAGGTCCGTGATGTACAACATCATTGGACCCATTCCGCCCGTTGAACGCGTAATGGCGGTTGAGGGGGTGCATCTGCACCTGTACGGCAAGGCACCCACGGAGAAGCGAAAGGTGGGTCACGTCACGCTGGTGGCCCAGACTCCGGGCGGACTGGAGCGCGGGACAGGCCAACTACGGAGCGCTTTGGGATTGGCCAGTGACAGCCCGTAACTGGCCGGTTGGGGCGCTCGAGAAGCGCGCCGAAGCGTCCCCGAAACCGGTTCAAACTATCGATTGCCAAGCGCTGTCATATCTGCAGCCACAGGGAAGACATATTGCCATGCGTTCAAACCTTTGAGCGGTCCAAGCTATCCAATCACGCAACAAGGCCCGGACAGCGATCGAATGGCGGCGGTCTCCAACGTGGTACGCGTAGCGGTGGGTGATTCCGCGGATGTGGCTCTCGCCGCAGGCGGCGATCGCCAGGCATTCGAGCGGCTGTACCGGACGCACGCGAACAGGGTGTTCTCACTGTGCACGCGGATGTCCGGGAGCAGAGCGAGGGGCGAGGAGCTGACGCAGGACGTATTTGTGCGGACCTGGGAAAAGCTCCCGCAGTTCAGGGGTGAGAGCGCATTTTCGACCTGGCTGCACCGCCTTGCCGTGAACGTGGTACTGAATTCCAGAAAGAGCGAGGGCAAACACGCCTCGAGAACGGATCAGAATGATGTGGACGACGAGCGGTGGGACGAAGCAGCGCGTGCTCCACTTCACATTGAGAGGATGGACCTGACAGAAGCGATATCAAAACTGCCGGCAGGAGCGCGAAAAGTTTTCGTGCTCCACGATGTAGAAGGGTACAAGCACGAGGAGATCGCGGAGATGATGGGTATCACCTCGGGCGGAAGTAAGGCGCAGCTCCACCGCGCGCGACTTCTTTTGAGAGAGGCACTCGAACGATGACAACGCTCAACATGACTTGCGACGCATTCGATGCCGCGCTCCCCGATTATCTCGAGGGTACGCTGGATGCCTCGGCTCAGGCATCGGTCGAGCGTCATTTGAATGAGTGTGTGCGTTGCGCCAGCTTGCTCAGAGATATCGAGAACATCCGCAAGGAAGCGGCGGCGCTGCCCGATCTCGCCCCTTCACATGATCTGTGGCAGGGAATCGAGGCCAGGATAGCGGCGCCGGTCATTCCACTCGCGGCACGCCCGGAGCGTCAGAGACGTTTCGCGCCCACCTGGATCGGAATCGCGGCTTCAGCATTGGTGGTGAGCACTGCGGGAATTACTTACATGCTTACTGCCAGATCAATCCGCTCGGGGCAGCCTGCGTCTGTCGCGCGGGCAACATTGCCTGGCGCCGCGTTGCCGTCGAATACCACTCCGGACTCGGGTGCACCGCAGA
>DASWCI010000237.1:0-1903 GCA_036390195.1 Gemmatimonadaceae bacterium | reverse complement strand
CTCGCCTACAAGAGCGTCGAGGTAAGCCGGCTCATCAACGCTGGGCTCGCGGCGCTGTACATCCAGCTCGGGGCTTGATAACTAGCGTCGAAACGCTTCAGCCGAGCTGCTCGGCCAGCGCGATCATGATGCCCTCGGGTCCGCGGACGTAGCAGAGCCGGTATTTGTCCTCGTACTGCACCACCTCGCCGACGAGTTCGGCGCCGTGGGCCTGCAGGCGGGCAAGGACGTCCTCGATGTCGTCGACGGCGAACATGATGCGACGGATCCCGAGGGTGTTCACCGGTGCGTTCGGGTCAGGGTTGCGAGCCGGCGGCGTGTGGAACTTGGTCAGCTCAAGCCCGCCGTTGCCGTCCGGCGTCCGCAGCATTGCGATGTCGCTTCGGACACCGTCGAGCCCGACGATACGGTCCACCCACCGTCCCTCGACCGTCGTCTCACCCTCCAGCTCCAGACCGAGTTCGACAAAGAACTCGGTAGCAGCCTTGAGGTCGTCGACAACGATAGCGATGTTGTCTATCCGCTGGATCGCCATGTCCCCTAGCATAGGACAGGGGGCTCTCGACTATCTAGTGTAGTGCGTTGGAAATAGTATATTTTAAGGGAGCCCATGAGCCGTTCAAGGAGGGATGTACGCATTGCGAGTGGCTCCCACGATTGCGCTGACCGAGGCCCAGCACGCCGTGTTGACGCAGCAGGCGCGCGGGCGAAGCGTCCCCGTCCGGGTCTGCCAGCGGGCCAAGATGGTGCTGTTGGCTGCGGAGGGAAGGCAAAACAAGGAGATTGCTCAGTCGCTGTCCACGGCTCCGGCCACCGTCGCCCGATGGCGATTCCGCTTTCTCCAACAGGGCGTGCCTGGCATTGAAACTGACGCCCCGCGCCCGGGGCGCAAGCCGTCCTTGCCGCCGGAAACGGTCCAGGAGATCGTCCGGAGGACCACCCAAGAGCGACCGCCTCAGGCTACGCAGTGGAGCACCCGGAGCATGGCCAGGGCGAGTGGGGTGAGCGAAGCCACCGTGCGCCGCATCTGGCGCAAGCACGGCCTCAGGCCGCATCGAGTCAAGACTTTCAAGTTGAGCAACGACCCGCGCT
The DNA here is from genome assembly GCA_036390195.1 of Gemmatimonadaceae bacterium. GTDB lineage: Bacteria > Gemmatimonadota > Gemmatimonadetes > Gemmatimonadales > Gemmatimonadaceae > UBA4720. The sequence continues at coordinate 811 of DASWCI010000237.1, read as the reverse complement.
TTGCCGAAAAGCTGGAGGACGTGGTCGGTCTCTACCTCAACCCTCCAGAGCATGCGCTCGTGCTGTCGTTGGACGAGAAGACCCAGATTCAAGCGCTTGACCGCACTCAGCCGGGCCTTCCTCTGAAAAAAGGTCGCGGTGAGACGATGACCCACGACTACAAACGCCATGGCACCACCACCCTGTTCGCCGCGCTCAACACCCTAGACGGCACGGTGATCGGCACCTGTATGAAACAGCACCGACACGAGGAGTGGCTGAAATTCTTGTGCCTGATCGAACGGGAGACTCCTCCCGAGAGGGAACTGCATCTCATCGTCGACAACTACGGAACGCACAAACATCCTGACGTCCAAGCGTGGCTCGAACGGCGCCCACGGTTCCATATCCACTTCACGCCCACCAGCGCCTCGTGGGCGAACATGGTCGAGCGCTTCTTCCGCGACATCACTGACCAACGCATTCGTCGTGGAGTCTTCCGCAGCGTCGCCGAACTCGAACACGCCATCGCGGACTACCTGACCCAACATAACCAGCAACCAAAGCCTTTCATCTGGACGGCCAAGGCCTCCGACATCCTCGAAAAGGTCAAACGCGGACGCGCGGCCCTCGATAAAGTACGATCCGTTTGACGCACTACACTAGAAACACTTGAGACGCAGAGCGAACAGAGTTGCACCCGGGGAGCGCCGCGCTAGCGAGGCGTGAAGGCGCATCGGAGGGGGTCGAGGGTTTGCCTTCCTCGATCTCTCCGTTTTGAGGGACCCGGTGCGGGGATCGTCCCGAAGCTGCGGAGGACCGGAACGGCGCT
>DASWCI010000236.1:0-2482 GCA_036390195.1 Gemmatimonadaceae bacterium | reverse complement strand
CGATACCACCGACGCGAGCGGTATAGCCGGAAGAGCGATTCGTCTCCATCCTCTCTTCCTCAGCTCTCCCGTCGATTCGATCGTGGTCAATGCGACGGCGAAGTACAAAGGAGCGCAGGTTGGTGGTAGTCCGGTGCGGCTTGTTCTGCTGTTGAAGCCGCCGAGTTAGGTCAGACCCAATCGGAGGAAGAGAATGGCGCTGATGGAAGCCAGAGGCGGACCGCGGCCCGCTCCGGGAACGCTGAATGAGCTTTTTTTCGATGCGGTGTCGAAGTTCAACCGCCCGGATGCGCTTCAGGTGAAGATCGGCGGCGTATACCGCCCGATCTCGCACACCGAAGTTGCCAACCGAGTCCGGCATGCCGCGCGCGGCTTATCCTCGCTCGGCGTCCGACGCGGCGACCGCGTGGCGATCCTTTCGGAGAATCGCCCCGAGTGGGCGATCGCCGACTTCGCGTGCCTGACTGCGGGTCTCACCGATGTTCCGATTTACCCGACGCTGCCGCCTGATCAGATCGCATACATCCTCAAGGATTCGGGAGCCGTCGCGATCTTCGTCTCGACCAAGGCGCAAGCGGAAAAGATTCGCGAAGTTCGCTCCCAGCTCCCGGGACTCAAGACAGTGATTGGATTTGATGAGATCCCGGGTTTAACCAACATGTCGATCGCCGAGCTGGAGAAACGCGGCCGCCTGGGTGAGAATAACGAGACAATAGCCACCTACCGCGAAGATGCCCTTTCGGTGAAGCCAGGTGACCTCGCGACCATCATCTACACATCAGGCACTACGGGCGAGCCCAAAGGTGTGATGCTCACCCACGACAACATCTTCTCGAACGTCGCCGTCTCACGAACGAAGATTCCGTTTGCGGGAGAGGACGTCGCCCTGAGCTTTCTCCCACTGTCGCACATCTTCGAGCGGATGGGCGGGCATTACCTGATGTTCGCCACTGGGACATCGATCGCGTACGCCGAGTCGATCGACACGGTTCCGGTGAATCTCCAGGAAGTGCGGCCGACCATCGTTCTGTCAGTGCCGCGACTGTATGAAAAGATGTACGCGCGGATTCTGGAGACCGCACTCACCGGTGGATTCCTGAAGAGAAAGATTTTCTTCTGGGCGCGGGGCGTCGCGGAGCGATGGGCGAATGAAAAGCTCGCTGGAAAAGAACCCGGCGGTCTGCTCGCCAAACAATATGCGCTCGCGCAAAAGCTGGTCTTTTCAAAGCTCAAGGCGAGGACGGGCGGGCGTCTCCGCTACTTCGTCTCCGGCGGCGCGCCACTCGCGCCCGAGATCAACAAGTTCTTTTACGCGGCGGGCCTGGTGATCCTCGAGGGTTACGGACTTACCGAAACCTCGCCCGTGATCGCAGTGAACACGCCCGAAGACTTTCGGATCGGCACCGTCGGCAAGCTGATCGACGGCGTCGAAGTAAGGATCGCGACGGACGGTGAGATCCTCACGCGCGGACCGCACGTCATGAAGGGCTACTACAACAAGCCCGAAGCCACGCGTGAGGCGCTGGAACCCGACGGCTGGTTCCACACCGGCGACATCGGCGAGCTTCGCGACGGATTCCTCGCCATCACCGATCGCAAGAAGGATATAATCGTTACCGCAGGGGGAAAAAAAGTCGCGCCGCAGCCGCTCGAGAACAAAGTCAAAACCAACAAGTACGTTGCGCAGGCGGTAATGATCGGCGACAAGCGCAAATTCCCATCGATGCTGATCGTCCCGAACTTCGATCAGCTCGAGAAGTGGGCGATGAAGCGGAACATTATCTGGACAGATCGCGCCCAGTTGCTAAGGATGCCGACGATCCAGGCCAAGATCGAAAAGGAAGTGAACAAGGAGCTCGAAGGCGCGGCGCACTTCGAGCTGCCGAAGAGAATCGGCTTGCTCGAGCACGACTTCTCGATCGATAGCGGCGAGCTCACGCCGACCCAGAAAGTGAAGCGCCGGGCGATCGACAAGCACTACAAGGCGCTCATCGACTCACTCTACGAAGAGGCCGAACGCACCGGGGTCACGGACCAGCACGCGATCGCGTGATCGACCGACGCGTGGTGATAGCTCACCACGCGCCGGTTGTCACTCATACCATTGACTTCTCGCGACTCAAGTGACCGGAGACGCAGTGTCGATCGTAGTGATCTGCTGACGGATGGCTGCCCAACCGTTTTGCAGTTGCATCGACACGCGAGCGTTCTGCATCGCAGCGTCAACACGGCGCGCGGCGCTCGCGAGCGCGCGACCGGCGAGCACGGCAGCGTCAGGATTGCTCCCGTTTCTCACGATTTGTTCGTAGATCGAAGCGTTGTCTGCAAATGCCGACAGCGCGAACCAAAGATCCATGTCGCCCTGGGCGTATACGCGCGAAGCGTCCAACCGCCCGACACTCGAAGCCGCCAGCTCGGAGCGAGCCCGCGTCACGAGATACTGCGCATCACGTCGAACGGCCGAAGCCTGATCTGCCGACAA
>DASWCI010000235.1:0-4988 GCA_036390195.1 Gemmatimonadaceae bacterium | reverse complement strand
CTACAATAGAATGGGCTACGCTGCATCCGCCCTCGGCAACCATGAGTTCGACTGGGGAACTGACACGCTGCGCGCCAGGATGCGGCAGGCGAAGTTCGGGATCTTCGGCGCCAACGTTCGCTACACCGACGGACGCGACGTGAAATGGATTCCCAACCACACTATCGTGAAGCGCGGCGCCACGAAGATAGGAATAATCGGCATATCGACTGTAACGACTCCGACTACTACCCGTGCCGCTAACGTTGTCGGACTTCGTTTCGACGATCCCGCTCCCATTGTAGACAGCATCGGAACCGCGCTGAGAAAACGCGGCGCCGACTTCATTGTCGTAATTGCTCACGCCGGCGCGAATTGCGGAAGAGACGGAGCAACCGAGTGTGGCGGCGAGATCATCGACTTCGCTCGCAAGCTGACGACCAAAGTCGACGTCGTCATAAGTGGCCACACCCACACTCTCGTAAATACGGAAGTGAAAGGGACTCCGATCGTGCAGGCGCGCTCGAGCGGGCGCGCTATCGATGTTCTCGATCTACCGCTGAGACCCGACGCGAAGCTGCAAGTTCGACACGACGTGCGGGAGCTTGCTGTAGATACGATGCAGCCTGTCCCCGCGATCGACTCGATTGTCAGTCGGGCAGTGGCGCGGGTTTCATCGCTCGTAAATCGTCACGTGGCGACGATTCCAGTTACGCTCGCGCGTCAGGGCTCGCAATACGCCCTTGGGAACCTCATCGCCGACGCGCAGCGCTGGGCGGGGAAAGGGGATGTCGCAATCATGAACAACGGTGGAATCCGCACCGACCTTCGTGCGGGCGAAGCAACCTACGGATCGCTGTTTGAGATTCAGCCATTCGGGAACACGCTTTACTCTCTGACGATGACCGGGACACAGCTACGTGGATTGCTCGAGACCATGCTTGCCAAAAAAACCGTGGACGACCATGTAAGCGGTCTCAGAATCAGATATGATCCGCTCAGGCCTGCGGGATCGCGGCTCGTCTCGGTGAACACGGCGGACGGCGCGCCACTCTCCGACACGAAGACGTACAACGTGATCGTCAATGACTTCCTGGCGACTGGCGGGGAAGGGTACAACGCCGGCGGACGGGCGACGGCTACGCGACCCCTGAACATCGTCGACCTGGACGCGCTCATCGACTACATCAGGTCACTGCCATCACCGATTACGGGCTCGACCGAAGTTCGAATCGCTCCAGTCTCACCATGAGCGAAGCCGTTCGGATCTACATCAACGGGAAGCCGCTTGATGTCGAGCCCACAGCAACCGCTCTCGAGGCAGTGGCAGTCTGGGATGAAACGCAGGCGGCCGCGATCAGGAGCGGCGAGCGGATGATTACCGACAGCCGAGGAATCCAGACTGCCAACGACACGCTCGTGCACAACGGGGCGATTTTTCGCATCGTTCGCGCTCGACAAACCGTCGGTGACGACTCGGACTACGACTCACTGTAATGCCGCTCTCGATTTTCTCTAATAAGCTCCGCCAGCTTCCGAAAGCGGAGCTGCATTGCCATCTGGATGGCTCAGTACGCCCAGCAACGCTCGTGGAGCTGGCGCGAGAGCACAGGATTCAGCTCCCGAAGCACACGCCCGAGGAGCTGGCGGAATTCATGCGAGTGGATGACGCGCGCACGCTCGAGGACTACCTTCGCCGCTTCGATGTGACCATATCCGTCATGCAGAGCGAGGACGCGCTCGAGCGCATTGCCTACGAGCTGGCGGAAGATGCGACCGAAGACGGCGTGCGCTACATCGAAGTCCGCAATGCTCCGATCCTGAACGTGGTGCAAGGAATCACGCTCGTCGAGGCGATCGAAGCGCCCCTCCGCGGCCTTCGCCGGGCGGAGAAAGATTTCGGAATCACAGCGAGATTCATTGTTTGCGGCTTGCGACAGTTCCCGCCTGAAAACTCGCTCGAGATGGCAAAGCTTGCAGTCGAATTCAAGAACGAAGGCGTAGTGGGATTCGACCTTGCGGGCGGGGAGAAGGGCCATCCGGCCGCGCGGCACGCCGAGGCGTTCAGGTACGCGCGCGAGCACAATCTCGCCGTTACTGTTCACGCCGGCGAAGGCGACGGCCCTGAATCAGTTCGCCAGGCGGTACACGTCTGCGGCGCCAATCGAATCGGTCACGGAACGAGGCTCATCGAAGACCCCGATTTGACTCAATACGTCAACGATCGGCGGATTGCGCTCGAGGTCTGCCTAACGAGCAACGTGCAAACGCGCGTCACGGACTCCTACGCGACGCATCCGGTCCGCGAATACTTCGACCGGGGTCTCAACGTGACGCTGAATACCGATAACCGGCTAATGAGCGGGACGACCCTCACCGACGAATACGTTTACGCGGCGGAGCACCTCGGATTCACCGTAGAAGAGTTGGCGGGTATTGCGCTGAACGGCTTCGAGAGCGCATTTCTTCCATGGGAGGAGCGCCTGATGTTGATCGAGGAAGTTTCTGACACGATTGATCAACTGGTTGAGCCGGAAAAGTGAGCATCAAGTATTCAGCCGAAGCGGCCAGTAGAGCGGCGGCGGCAATTAATGAGCGTGTCGGCTCGCGGCACCCGACGATTGGGATCGTGCTTGGATCCGGACTCGGCGGTCTCTCCAAGACGATCGACGATGCGGTGCGCATTCCGTTCGCCGACATCCCGGGCTTTCCTGAGGCGACCGTTGTCGGACACGAGGGCGACGTTATAGTCGGCGCACTCGGAGGCCGCGAAGTAATAGCATTGAGCGGTCGGTTCCACGTCTACGAGGGCCACCCGGCGGCCCTTGCAGCCTTTCCCGTGCGCGTGTTTCACGCGCTCGGAGCGCACGAGCTCTTTGTCTCGAACGCAGCTGGTGGAATCTCTCCCAAGCTGGCGGTCGGTGATCTGATGATGATTTCTGATCACCTGAATCTCATGGGCACAAACCCCCTCGTTGGTGAACACCAGGACAGCGACCTCCGCTTCCCGGACATGACTGACGCGTACGACCCTGGATTTCGGCGAATTCTACGCACGACCGCGGAAAGGCTCGGAATAATTCTGCGCGAGGGCGTGTACGCGGGTTTGCTAGGTCCTTCGTACGAGACGCCGAGCGAGGTGAAGATGTTGAGGTTGCTCGGCGCCGATGCGGTTGGGATGTCGACAGTGCCGGAAGTGATCGTCGCCAGAGCGCTGCGAATGCGTGTTGCGGGCGTGAGTTGCATCACCAACGCGGCGGCGGGCGTTACTGGTGCCGCGCTCAGTCACGCCGAAGTGCTGGAGACCACCAATCGGGTGAGTGCAAAGTTCGAATCGCTGGTAACCGAATTTCTTTCCCGCTCTGCCGCGCCGCAATTGGCCGCGGTCAGGTAAGACGTTAGACGATCGTCCTCAGCTATCGTCCGCGAGATGATTAAGTGGCCCGCGACCCGATCCCAGGCCGGGCGCGCTGGCGATCGCGTTGTGGACGTAATCGATCGAACGACGCACGGCTGCATGCAGCGATTCTCCCTTCGCCAGTTGGGCGGTGATCGCCGCTGATAGGGTGCAGCCGGTCCCGTGAGTGTTAGTCGTGTCGAGCCGGCGCCCGCGAAAAGCGCGCAGGTCTCCATCATAAAGTATGTCGACGACTCTGTCCCCCGAATCCAGATGGCCGCCCTTGATGAGCACCGCCTGGGCTCCCATGTCCTTCACCAGTGTCTCTGCCGCGTGCGACATTCCATCTTCGTCGACGATCTCCTCGCCGGTGAGAATTGCTGCTTCGTGGAGATTTGGTGTAACGAGCGACGCCTGCGGGATGAGGTCGCGCCTGATCACGTCGATAGTATCCTGCTCGAACAAGACATCACCCGACGTCGCGACCATCACGGGATCGAGTACGTAGTTCTGCAGCGAGTGGTCACGAATCGCGGCGGCAACGCTCGATGCGATGCCCGCATTGGCCAGCATTCCGGTCTTGAATGCACTCGGAACAAGATCCTCCACGACTGAATCGATTTGCGCCCTGACGAGATCGGGCGACAAAGCTTCCCATCTGCTCACGCCGCGGGTGTTCTGAGCTGTGATTGCGGTAATCGCCGATGTTCCGAAGATGCCGAATCGCTGAAACGTCTTCAGATCCGCCTGGATGCCGGCGCCACCGCCGGAGTCGGAGCCCGCAATTGTCAGCGCTATCCGCATTAACGAAAGATGCGCCGTGAAACATCACGACGCATCATCGACGCACATGTGAGAGGAATTACTGGATCTGTCGCGGCGGCGGTGACGGCGGCAGCGACTGAATTCGCGCCTTGAACGAGTGGAAGTTGCGCGTGTCACTGCCGAGGGAAGCCAACGTGCTGGGTGGAAGCTGGTTGATTTTGGCCTGAATCGCTTGTATGCGGTCCTCTTCGAGCGGGTGTGTGATGAACCACGATTCCACTGCGCCGGGCCTGGTTCTGCGCTCGGCGAGGAGCTTCTGGAACATCGTCACCATCCCTACTGGACTGATTCCCGCGCGAACAACGTTGTCGAATCCCTCGGCGTCCGCTTCCGCTTCGTCCTGCCGACTGAACCGCGCGAAGACGGCGCCGCCCGCGACGTTGATGGCCGCGCCGGCGATCTGGCTGTTGCAGATGCTGGTCAGGATGCACGCGAGCGTGACGCCAATGTTGGCGCCCTGCGCTTTCTCCATCTGCTTGATCGTATGGCGCCGCAGAACGTGTCCGATTTCGTGACCCAGGACCCCGGCCAACTCGTCCATCTGATCAGCACGCTCGATGAGTCCACGATTCACGTAAATAAAACCGCCAGGCACCGCGAAAGCGTTGACCTCCTGGGCATCGACGATGAAAAAGTGCCAGTCGAGATCACGGCGCCTCGTGAGGCGCGCGATCGAGTCTCCGAGGACGTTGATGTAACGATTCAGCTCGGGATCCTGGATGATCGGTAGTTGCGCATTGATCTGTTGCGCATATTCCTGTCCCATCTGCACTTCCTGCTGCTGCGA
>DASWCI010000234.1:0-2023 GCA_036390195.1 Gemmatimonadaceae bacterium | reverse complement strand
GAATACGGGCAGGGGAATCCACACCAACTCTAGGTGAGAATCACCCGCCGTGTACTCCGCACGCGCCGCGGCCTGCGGGATGCGAATGATGTCGAAGCTCGGCAGCAGAAATTCGCGCTGATCCTTGGCTGAGACAACGTCGGCAAAGAAAAGCCCGACGACCTCGCCCCAGACGATCTGCTGCGCTCCAACGCGGAAATCCCAGTCCCCCGCGGAGAAATCGATGTAGTTCTCCCGGTAGAAGAAATCGAAGCGCTGATCGTGCTTGACGGGATCGAGATAGAAGTTGGAGGAGTAGTACACGGGGTCGATGTCAACACGGGCGCCGACTTTCCACTTTACTTGATCTGCAAACTCCCCTTTCGCAGTCAATTGCATTCGCGCAGTGGCACGCGACCAGTGCGAGGGATTCGAATAGGTGTAAGCGGGCACCAGTTCAAGGAAACCGCCCAATTTCGTGGCTGTGGTGTCTGGCAACCCGTCCGCCGTTCCGATCAGCGGCGGACTCGCGACGGCATCCGCCTGCGACAGCCTGAATGACGCCTCGCGCCGATAAGGCCACTCGGCTGACGGAACGACGCTCCGCTGAGCCAACTGGGCGGCGGGCGGCTCACTTGCCAGGAGTTGCACGACGTCAACCATCGACCCGAATCTGAGGGGAGGTGCCTGGCTGGACTGATCTGCGGTAAGCTGCGCGCACAGCGGACTCGACACAAGCCATGCGGCTATCATCGAGATGACGCGACTACGAAGCGAGGTCGTCGGATGGATCATCTTTTCTCCCTGCGACGCCTTGTGTGCATCGAGCTCGGATACGGCCGACGCACAATCGCTATACTGACGTTGTGGATGGTCCGACAAGAGCTTATATCGTTTTGAGAGGCAGCGCAAAACCCAGGATGGCCACGGCGCTGCTCCGCGCTTCGCGTGTAGCGGTGCCGTTGCTCATGCCCGCCGTTCTTTTTGCTCAGGTCGGCGCCCAAACCGCCGACGACGACCTCGCCAGATCAATCGTCGAAAAGGCTGACCACGTGCGCTTCCCCGCCGAGCCGTTCGAGGTTGCCATCACGATCTCGACGACTAATGGCAGCGAGGCCCCGGAGGAAAGGCGCTATCGAGTCCTGGCCAAGGGATCCGAAAACACGATCATCATGGTCACGGAACCGGCCTCCGAGCGCGGCCAGATCCTGCTCATGAAGAGTCGCGATCTCTGGATTTTTCTGCCGGCCGTGTCGCAACCCGTGCGTCTTTCGCTCGCGCAGCGACTGACGGGCCAGGTCGCCAACGGTGACCTGGCCCGAGCGAATTTTGCCGGTGATTACTCCGCGAAGCTGCTGCGAACCGAGAAGAGCGGAAACACCACTTTTTATGTCCTGGAGCTGACCGCGATCGAACGCAGCGTCACCTATCACCGCATAGTGTATTGGGTCCGCGAATCCAACTTTTGGCCGTACAAGGCCGAGTTCTATTCCCTGTCTGACCGTCTCGTAAAAACCTGCCTGTACGAGAACTACAAGCCACTGGCCGGTCGCGAGCGACCGACGCGGCTCGTCATGCAGAACGCGCTCGTGAAGGACGAAGAATCCGTGCTGGAGTATTCAAGCATGCGGGTGCGCGATCTTCCAGATCGGATGTTCACCAAGGATTATCTCAAGCGACTGGAGTAGCGTCACCGTGAAAGAATCCAGTCACAAGCTCGTCCGGCATCCCCATCGACGCCTGATGGGCGTCCCGGCCGCGCACTCAGTCGCACGCCAAAGGGATGCTGCCGCGCTTCGTGACCTGCAGCAGCGTCGATGACGAGTAGGCGCGGCGCGCTGCCATCGTTGTCGGGCACCTGTGCACCATGGGTCTGCATGACCCGATCTGAACCAGAACGCAGGTGACCACTGCGATGACCCGCCAACCCTCGACGAACAGCGGTCGCTGGGGCTTGGCCGCCCTCGCCTACACGGCGCTGATCGTCTACGGAAGTCTCTATCCGTTTTCGGGCTGGACCAGCGAAGGCGTGAGGCTCCTCGCC
>DASWCI010000233.1:0-7907 GCA_036390195.1 Gemmatimonadaceae bacterium | reverse complement strand
TGAACCGGCGCGAGAAGTATGGCGGAGCGTTGCCCGACTGAAGCACGACATCCACGAGGCCGTCGCCAGATCGCGTCACCGTCAGCTGATCGTCGGCATCCGTCCCGTGGATGTCGGCGACAGTCCACAGTTCCTTGTAATACCTGTCTGCCGCGCCGCGCAATCCGTTGCGACGCGCTTTGATCGTGGCCGCGAGCGCGCGGGATCCACTCGAGTATTCCGGTGGCATCGCTGCCGCTGCGAGGTCGATGATCGGGTCGGTAACCCTCTGCATCAGGCTCGTCGCCACTGAGTCCCACACCGACTTGTCGAGCGAGCCCAGCGCTCGGCGATCAAATTCGCCGGCGTTGGCGAAGAGCGCCTGCGGATCCGGGTACTGGTTGTGGTACGTCACCAGGTTGGGCAGCGCGAACCGGGCGATGTTCATGAGCAAACCTTCGTAGGTGACGAATACCTTGTCGCGATCGCGCCCGATCGGCTCCCATGTGGCGTCGTCACCTTTCGAGAAGCGCGCCCACTTCCACTGATCGGGGTGGCGGTCGTTGTCGCCGAGCAGCATGTCCATCAGACGCGCGGTCAGCAGCGCGCGAGTATCGATGCGCGTCTGGGGATCCGCATTCAGCCGTGCCAGCAAGGTGTCGCTGTCGATGATTTTTTCGGCGCCGGCGAATGCCTTCCCTGACTTCGGCACCTCCGGGAATTCCTCGAGCATGCCGAGGACTCCGCCGAAAGTCTTGCGGAACTCGCCTAGCGCGGGATCGTCTGGCATGTAGTACAGCTTCGGCGTGGCGTGAAGCAAACGGGGGGTCCCGTACATCGGCGCCGCTGCGATTGCGCCGGTCGGATGCGACGCACTGCCCTCGTCGCGCACGATGTACCAGATGACGGTGTGCTTGAACTCGTCCCCGAGCACGAGATGTATTTTGCGCACCAGCCGAAAGACCCACTCCGAGCTGTCCGGCGCTACGAAGCGCAGTGACGGAGCCTGCTTTCCACCGCCTTCCTTCGTCGGCGTCAGCCCGCCGTGTGCGGTACGCAGATTGAGCACCGGCACCGTGATCGGGGTCGTCCACTCCTCGCGATAGTTCTTGCCCAACAGCGCCCGATGGAAGGAGCCCGCCTTGTAGATCTCGCCGGCTATGACGAGAACGGTGTCATTGCCAATGCGCCGTACGACGGTCGTCTGCGCGACTGTCCGACCCGGCGCGGCAAGCATAAGACCGGCGACCACCAGTAACGCCCTGCAGCCAGTCCGCTGCCAATTCTCTCCACCCCAACTCTCGAATGCGATCATGGACGCCACCTGTAAAGCGTAATTACTGGCGGCATCACGTTCGCTTCGTCGCTCACCAGCAGAATGCTGTCTCTGGTTATTGCAATTCCCTCGGGTTGGCGATGATCACCCGGTAGCGGCTGCGATCGCACCACTTCACCGTCAGGCGTGACCTCGACAAATCCCTTCTCTCGCGATGCCACTATGATGTAGTTCTTGTTGAATGGATCGATGTTGAGGTCAGAGGGATGGAAGTTTTTCCATTTGTTGGTGCCGATGACTTCATCGATCGGCACCCTGATGCTCGTCATCGCCATCCGATTGCCGAGCGGAAGGGGAAGGCGGAAAATCCGCAGCTCGTGCGGATCCTGCTTGTTCAGAAATCGTTTGCACGCCATCACCAGGCGTGAGCTGTCCGCTTCGTACGCAAGGCTCTCGAACTCGCACTCCTTTCCGAGCCCGGTGTCGTAGACGGAAAACGGAACCTGCTGTCCGTCGGCGGCTTCTTTGAACCTGAAAATTTTTCCGTTGCTCCGCAGGAGGTAGACGTCGCTTCCGGCGATGGTAATTGCCTCGAAATCGCCCTTCTGGTTGCCCAACATCGCCCAGCTCTTGAGCAGGATCCCTGTTTTCGGGTCGATCTCAGACACTCTGCCGACGTTGTCGTCGTGGGTGAACACGGTCCCGCGCGAAGTCAGGGCCAGTCCCGATATCTCTTTCAGCTCCGGGGGCAAGATCCACTTCGCCAGCTCCGTCATGCTTCCGGGGTGCGCGTCTGCCGCCGCTATACGACGAGCAAGCTCTGTCTGTCGCGTTGCCGCGACCTTGTGAAGGTCTGCTGCTTTGGCTTGCGGGGTCTCGCGGCAAGCCGCGAGCGACGGCAGCGCACATGCCAGTAAAAGGACGATTCGGATTGGCGTCATCCCTTCGTCGCGTCTTTATCCTCTACCGGCGTCCCCGTTTCGAGATTAGCGGTGTCGATGAAGCCGTCCGCATTCTCGTGTATCGCGGTGAGCAATACGTCGCGCGGAATGGATTTCTTGAGACGCGTGAGGTAGTAGATGCACGAGGGCTTGCCGGTGTTGGTGACGACTTCGTCGAGGTTCCAGCGCTTGGCCATTCTCCCGAGAACCTCTTCCACCTGCTTTTGCGCCGCGGGCACGTTGTAGCTGGTTATCGTCAATACGGAATCGTAGCGCGGCTTCTTTTTCCTTTTTCCGATGGTTTTCTGCACGCGTTGAAAACGGTCCGCGAGAGCCTCCGCCTTTTCCGGTGTCAGTGACAACACCAGGTCGCGATCGGGTATTTCGTGATCGCCCGTTGGACTCGCGAGCGCCTGTAGCGGACCGGCCCAGTTGGACGAGGCAGTTGGGGTGAGGACGTTGCGGCCGTAGTCGTATCGCCACGTAACCAGCAGCACCAGATTGAACACAAGAGAAATCAGCGCGCCTACGGCGAGCGACTGCACCCCCGCGGCAAACCCGACGACGATGCTGAGGAAGATGTAGACGAGGTCGCGAGTGTCCCGCAGCGTGGTTCGGAACCTCACCGCGCCGATCACGCCTGCCAGGCTGAACGCCAGCGCCAGACTGTTTTGGACGATGAAGACGATCCCTGCTACGACGAGCGGCAGAATGATCAAGGTCTGCACGATCGCCTGGTTATGTCCGGGGATCGGCCGGGCCGACATGTAGACCCACGTCACCGGTAACATCAGCGCCAGGACGCCGACGAGGATGAGAACGGTGGTGACCGCCAGGTCGGCCAAAGTCCCCGGCCCAAAAATCGACGAAGCGGTTGGGGCCGGGGCGTTGAGAGCGTCGGTCAGGACCTGCGGACCCCCCGATACGTCGCCCAGCCCTTTGGCGGAGACCCGCCGGATCACATCGGGGAAGAAGGAGACGAGGATCAGAACGATGACCGCCAGGATCCCATAGTAGGCGAGGAGCCGCCTCATGGGACGGTCGGATTTCATCGTTATTACGTCGACGAGGTTCTTAATGACCGGCATTGCCGACCTCAGGTGCAAAATGGTTGCCTGACCGGCACTTGTACCGCCCAGACCCCCCTAAATCGGCGTAATGGGCCGACTTGAGTCTGGCCCTGCAACTGGCGAGTTTACGAGGCTATGCCCGAAGAATCCCTGATCGTCCGCGGCGCCCGCGAACACAATCTTAGAAATATCGACGTCACCATCCCACGTGACCGGTTGACGGTCATTACCGGGCTGTCGGGGTCGGGCAAATCGTCGCTTGCCTTCGACACGATCTACGCCGAGGGACAGCGACGTTACGTGGAGTCGCTGTCGGCCTACGCCCGTCAGTTCCTCGGGCTAATGGAGAAGCCGGATGTCGACTCGATCGAGGGTCTTTCGCCCGCGATTTCGATCGAGCAGAAGAGCGCCGGACACAACCCGCGATCGACCGTTGGGACGGTCACCGAGATCTACGACTACCTGCGACTTCTATATGCTCGGGCCGGAACTCCACATTGCCCCAATTGCGGACGTCCGGTGGAACGTCAGAGCGCTGGACAGATCGCGGATTCGATTCTCACCTGGCCCGAGGGCAGCAAGATCGAGATCCTCGCGCCGCTCGTACGCGGCCGCAAAGGAGAGTTCCGCGAGCTGTTCGACGCCGCGCGCAAGCAGGGATTCGTGCGCGCGATCGTCGATGGAGACCTGGTCGAGGTAGCAAACCCGCCCAAGCTGAATCGGCGGATGAACCACACGATCTCGGTCGTCGTCGATCGGCTGGTAGTACGCGCGGAAGATCGCGGCCGCCTTAACGATTCCCTCGAGACAGCGCTCAAGCTCTCCGAAGGACTCGTCGAAGTTCAGCGGGCCGACGATCGCAGCATCCATCTCTTCTCCGAGAAGTACGGTTGCCCCGAGTGCGGCATCTCTTTGCCCGAGCTGGAACCCAGACACTTCTCGTTCAACTCACCCTTCGGCGCTTGCCCCGCCTGCGGCGGACTCGGCTCGCGCCGCGAAGTAAGTGAGGAGCTCATACTCGGAGATCCGAGCATCAGTATTCTCGAGGGTGTGGTGCTACCGTGGGGCGAGCCCGACGGCTACCTCAAGAAGGTCATCCTTCCCGGGCTCGCGAAACAGTTCGGATTCAATCTCAACACGCCATGGGGGCAGCTGACACCGGAAGCACGCGAGAAGCTTCTCTACGGTACAGGGGGAAAAAGCGGCAGGCAGATCGACCATTCAGGAACGCATTGGGAAGGAATCATCTCGAACATTCAGCGCCGCTACGACGAGACCGAGTCCGACTCGGTTCGGCTCGAGCTCGAGGAGTTCATGCAAGCGCGCGCGTGCACGACATGCGGTGGACGAAGGCTCAAGCCAGAATCACTAGCGGTCACGCTTGCGGGGCAGAATATCGGCGACCTTGTCCAGCTCTCGATCACCGATGCGCTCAGCTTCTTCGAGAACGTCCCGGTTCGAACCAACGGCAAGCCGGGACTCGATCCCGAGATCGCTGCTCCGATTCTCAAGGAAGTACGCGAGCGGCTTCGCTTCCTGAACGACGTTGGACTCGAGTACCTGACACTCGGGCGCTCGGCCGAGTCACTCTCCGGGGGAGAGGCGCAGCGCATACGTCTTGCGACGCAAATTGGATCGCGGCTCGTCGGCGTGCTCTACATCCTCGACGAGCCTTCGATCGGTTTGCACCAGCGCGACAACGCGCGCCTGCTCAACACTCTCCGACAGCTCCGCGACCTCGGCAACACTGTCATCGTCGTCGAGCACGATGAGGAGACGATGGAGGCTGCGGATCATCTCATCGATCTTGGGCCAGGCGCAGGCAAGCACGGCGGTCTGGTCATCGCCGAGGGAACCGTCGACGAAGTTCGCGCCAATGAAGAGTCGATCACCGGGAGATATCTGCGCGGCGAGGTGGAAATCCCCATTCCGGAAGTGCGCCGGCGCATGGATCCCGACCGCATTATTCGGATCGAAGGCGCGCGCGAGCACAACCTCCGCAATCTCGACGTCGAGATTCCGCTCGGTCTCTTCGTCTCTGTCACCGGCGTATCGGGCAGCGGGAAGTCCACGCTCATCGAAGACATCCTCCACCGGTCGATGGCCAGGTATTTCTATCGCGCCAGAGTGATTCCCGGCGCCCACACGCGCATCACCGGCCTCCAGCACCTCGACAAAGTCATCGACATCGATCAGAGCCCGATCGGTCGGACTCCGAGGTCAAATCCTGCGACGTATACGGGATTGTTCACGCCCATACGCGAGTTGTTCGCAGAATTGCCGGAGGCAAAGATCCGCGGCTATGGTCCGGGCAGATTTTCGTTCAACGTGAAGGGCGGTCGCTGCGAAGCGTGCGAAGGCGATGGCCTCGTAAAGATCGAGATGCACTTTCTCCCCGACGTTTACGTCCCGTGCGATGTCTGCAAAGGAAAGCGCTACAACCGCGAAACACTGGAAGTTCGCTTTCGCGGCCTCAGCATCGCCGACGTACTGGAGCAAACGGTCGAAGATGCGCTCGACTTCTTCGAGAATCAGCCGCGCGTCCGCCAGAAGCTGCAAACCCTATTCGACGTCGGACTCGGCTACATCCATCTGGGGCAGTCTGCAACGACGCTCTCGGGCGGAGAGGCGCAGCGAGTCAAGCTGGCTGCGGAATTGTCGAAGCGCGATACCGGCCGCACATTCTACATCCTTGACGAGCCGACGACTGGTCTTCATTTCGAGGACGTACGCATGCTTATGAGTGTGCTCCACCGCCTCGTTGACCGTGGCAACACCGTGCTCGTCATTGAGCACAACCTGGATGTCATCAAGACTGCCGACTGGATCATCGATCTGGGACCGGAGGGAGGATTGCGCGGGGGCGATGTCGTCGCCGCTGGAACTCCTGAAGACGTGGCGGATGTTAAGGAATCTTACACCGGTCAGTATTTGAAGCCGCTTCTCGGCAGAAGTAGGAGCGGCGCACCTCGCAGCAAACTCGCGTTGAAGGAAAAGCCGGCCGCAATCAGCAGGGAGCGGTCCGCCGGCAGCCGCTAGTATTCTGTTGCAGTCGCTCGCAGCCCCTGGCTGCTGCGCCCACTGCCCCAGCTGGTAGTCTTCAGTTTGACCTTGGAGGCGCAAGAAGATGGTAAGTCTCCTCGATATCATTGGCCCGGTTATGGTCGGACCGTCCTCGTCGCATACTGCCGGCGCGTGCCGGCTCGGGCTCCTCGCGCGCGGACTGATCGGCGGCACTCCGCAAACGGGTCTCCTTCAGCTGCATGGATCCTTTGCGCGGACCGGCGAAGGCCACGGTACCGACAAAGCGCTGGTGGGCGGATTGCTTGGTTTTCGTCCGGATGACGAACGACTGCGCGAAGCCCTCCAGATAGCTGAACGCGAAGGTCTGGACTACAAATTCGAGAAAACCACCATCGCCGACGCCGCTCACCCGAACACGGTGCGAATCACCATCGAGCTGAATGGCAATAAGGCTACGATGCTGGGCTCCTCGCTGGGAGCCGGCCGGGTCCTCGTACAGGAGATCGATGGCTATCCGGTCGAAGTCACCGGAAACTTACACACGATTGTCCTCGTAGCTGAGGATAGGAAGGGCTCGATCGCCAGAATCACCGGGATCTTGGCCGAGCATGACATCAACATTGCTACGCTGAGGTTGTCGAGAAAGGAAAGAGGTGGCGACGCGTTCATGGTCATCGAGTGCGATGAAGAGCCGGACAAAAAAGCGGGCGAGGAATTGAGGGCGCTCGATTGGGTTCGGTGGACTCGGCGACTTCCGAAAGTGAGCGGGGGCTGATTGTACAAGGCTCTCGCCGACGCGATACGGGACGCGGAAAAGGAGAAGAAAACGCTGGCGCAGTTAGCGCTGGACACGGAAGCTCGCGATCAGGGCAGGCCGGTAGCGGAGATTCGTGCCGCCTTGCAGCGCGCGCTCGATGTGATGCGCGGGGCGATCGAGAAAGGACTTACCGGCGATCTCTACTCGGCATCGGGGTTGGTTGGAGGTGACGCTGCCAAGTTGCGCAACAATCCGAACGGTCCGCTTGCTCAGACTCCATTTCGCGACATCCTGACGCGCGCGCTGGCGGTGCAGGAAGTGAATGCAGCAATGGGCGTGATCGTCGCCGCGCCGACGGCAGGCGGAGCCGGAATTCTACCGGCGATTCTCACCGGTCTGGCCAAGGCGCGGTCGGTGCGGGACGAGAGCGTGGTCGATGGATTGGCGACAGCTGGATTGATTGGAGCCGTGGTCGCAGAGCGTGCGTCTTTGTCTGGCGCCGAAGGCGGATGCCAGGCGGAGACCGGCGCGGCGGCGGGGATGGCAGCAGGTGCGGCAACAGAAATGTTGGGCGGAACGCCATCGCAGGTGGGCCATGCGGTGGCGCTCACGATGCAGGGAACGCTCGGACTCGTTTGCGATCCGCTGGGTGGGCTCATCGAATTACCGTGCGTGTTCAGGAACGCGACCGGGTCAGCGATCGCGCTGGCGGGAATCGAGATGGCACTGGCGGGAATCACCTTCGCGATTCCGGTTGACGAAGTGATCGACGTGATGGGCGAGATCGGACGCGAGATGGATGTCCGCTATCGCGAGACAGCCGGCGGAGGACTGGCGGCAACGCCGACTGGCAGGCGGCT
>DASWCI010000232.1:0-7876 GCA_036390195.1 Gemmatimonadaceae bacterium | reverse complement strand
CGAGTAGGGGAGCCAGTCGATATCGCGCGTAGTCTGAGTTTCGGTGCCCGCGATCTCGGTCATCGCCCGGTACTTTATTGGAGCCGAGGCGTGCTCGAGGAGCCAGCTCAACGGGAAGGAGAGCGTCTCCGGGGCAGGTGCTGAGATCGGTGGGGCCAGTTCGGCGGTGCTACTGGGTACGGTCACAAGCGGCGCTCGGCGCGCAGTAAGAAACGGGCGATCGGGGCCGGCAGGCGCATGAGCCGGCTGTCAGGGCGGGAAGAATAGCAGGTTTTCAGTGAGGCGCTAGGGCAATAGGCTAACTCCTTGGGGGAAAGATAGTTACGCTGAACTGCAACTGAACGGGCGGGGGGCGTCAGCAGAGCAGGCGCCTGGTTAGAGGTTACGACGCCGCGACTCTCCTACTCGTCGTACGGCAAAGGCAGTTTGCCTGTACTCCGAATGCGAAGGTTTGGCGTCCCGACGTAGTGACCTCACGCCCGGCGCCTAGCAGCTGACGCCTCCCGCCCGTTCAGTTGCAGTTGTCTCCCTCACTTGTTGGTATCCAGTTGTTAGTCGCCAGTCCAACCTTTTCGCCAACTTCGGCGTATTAAACCCGGGCGCCATCACCGGCGTCAAAAAAACGTATCTCTAGGAGAGTAGGATGAAGGCTATTCGCATCGCCACGCTAGCTGCTGCCCTTTGCGTTGGCATGACATCGGTCGCCGCAGCGCAAGGCACCGAGCCGCCTAAACAGGGGCAGGGCCAGGGCGAAATGCGCCGTGGCGGCGGAAGGGGTGAATGGCTCCTCAAGGACATCACCTTGACGGATGCGCAGAAAGACCAGATCAAGACGATCCGCGAGAAGTACGTGCCGCAGCAGCTGGAGCTCCGCAAAGCGGCTCAGGCTGTCGGTGGCCCACCGGACGAGGCCACGCGCACCAAGATGATCGACCTGCAGACCAAGCAGGCCGCCGAGATTCGCGCGATACTCACCGCCGATCAGCAGGTGACTTTCGACAAGAATCTGGCCGAGATGAAGGCGCGCATGGACGCTCGCCGCAACGGCAGCAGCTAAAGCGCCTCGCTACGACTGCGGCTCGAGAGCCGCGAGCGTATAGTTGCTCTTCGGGTTCCAGAGTATCCAGCTCTGGAACCCGTTGTCGTAACCGGCTTTTTTCTGTGCCCGGATCTCGGTCGCGGAATATCGCGGCCGACCAAGTGTGAAATCCTGATACCAGGGGATGATCTTGGCGGCGTTGGTGACCGATGCAGAACGGGCAATCGCGTCTTTGAGCGCGTTATTGATCGTGGCGTACGGATGTGCGTTTGGATTCCGCAGCTTGTAGGTGCCACGCGCAAAGTGCGACGGGTAGATCATCGGTAGTACGACATCGACCTGATCGACGAACATTTCCCACTGCTGTCCGATTCCCATGTCGGTCGTGTCGGTTGCAGTCAGGCCAAATACGTCTGCCGTGACTCGGACACCCTGGGGCTTGAGCGCGTTACGCAGAAATCCGAGCTGCTCCCGTATTACCTGCGCCCGGGTCCGCCCCTTCGCCAAAGGATAAACGGTTTCGGTTATGAGCCGCTTCTCGTCGGGAAACCGAACGTAGTCGAACTGGACTTCGCTGAACCCGATGTCATACGCTTCTCGCGCGAGGTCAGCCGCGTACTGCCAGACGGCGGGCTGGTGCGGATCGAGCCACGGATTTCCGTTCTTATCGAGCCACGGCTTGAGATCGGACTTCCGCTTGATCGCGAGATCCAGCCGTTTGCGGGCGAGAAGCGGATCCTTGGCGACAACGATCCGTGCGATCGGGTAGATGCCGTTCGCCGTCATGGTGTCTAGAACGGCGCGGATTTTGGCGCGCGACATCCAGTGTCCATCGGCAGTATCGGCGCCGATTTCTCGAGCCAAGGCAACGCTCGACCGATACAGTACGAATCCACGATCATCCTTCACATCGATGACGAGCGCATTCACCTCGGTCGTCTTCGCCACGCCGATCAGGCGAGTAAGCTTGCTGCCCAGCGCGGCCCACCGATTTACGTAGAGGCCTCGCAACGTGTCGGGAGTGGGAACGTGTGCGACCGAATCTTGGGTTTCGCGCCCGAGCGACGCCTCCGGTTTGCCACCCAACTCCGGCGCTATTTCACCAGTCTGCGCGCCTCCATCGACGCGCTGCTGACACCCAAGCGAAAACGAGAAGAACGCGATCGTCCCAAGGCGTACCGCTTTGATCATTGTATTGGCGTCGGCGAAACGCGACGCGCGCGTGGTCAGAGCGCGTTCAGCTCGGCGTTGGCATCCGAGAGGTAACCCATCTCTTTTACCACGCTCTGTGCCTGTTGAGTAACCATAGTGAGGCCAGTCGGCTGCGCGTTGAGACCGCCGGTGCGGAAGCGCACCAGCTCGAGCCGCATCGATCTGAGGAGGTGGCGACAGTTATCGAGCTTCTCCTGTGCTTCCTTTCGTTTGCGTGCCACTTCTGCCAGGGCGCGGCGCTGTCGACGTAGCATCGCAAGACGACGTACGCGCTCCTCGCTGGCTCGGTAGTCGAGCGGGTTCGCCTGAGATTCCAGTGTCGTTATTTCCTTCTCCACGCTTTCAGAGGTCTCGCGTCCGGCGCTGCGATCGAGGTCGGAGAGCGAAAGTGCCAGCTGCTGCACTTTTCTGAATACCGCATCGGCTGATGTAGCGACTTCAGGAATCTGCTCCCTCTCGTCGGGAGGCATGTTGAGCAGCTGCCGATGGATCTCCCGATGATCACCCTCCGCCTCGCGTATCGCCGATCCATAGCGCGAATCAGCGAACGGCGCCGGCGGTCCGGTGGGGATGGGACTTGTCGTTGGCCCACCCACTCTCGGATATGGCTGGAACGCCTGCATCGTCGGCAGCGGGGAGATCGGCGAGAACAATCCCTGCCCACGCGCGCGGGCACGCGCGCGAACCTGGGCGCGTTTTTTTTCGTCGAACAGTGCGCGCGCGTCGTCGATCGTCTCGGCGGCAACGTCGAAGATCAAGCGATCGCGCGGCTGACGGAATACGTCACGCCAATCGTAGCCGGCCGCCCACAGCTTCGAGTACTTAAAGGCGAGAGCCACCGTCCAGATGACCGTTAGTGCAATAAAATCGTGATTCGAGAAAAGCGAGATCGGCACCAGGATGGCATTGACAGCAAGGTACGGTGCGAGCTTGCGACGAAACGACACGACCATAGGCGCGTTCCACTTGCTCAGCTCCTCTGGCGTGGGCTGCGACGGCGTGTACGGTGCCTGCGTCGGCGGCGTGTAGCGATCACGTATCGACTCGGTGATCTGGTCACGCAGCTCCTCGGCGATGGGGCGCTCGCGTGTACCGGCGCGTGACCCCGCTGTCGATGCAGCGGGCTGCGCCCGCGTCGCCAGCGTCGGCATCGCGCCGCCGGCAAGAGCCACTGCGAAGGCTGCAGCATTCGGGAAGCGATCGGCTGGATCCTTCTCGAGACACATCATCACCGCTCGCGAGAGATCAGGTGGTAGATCGGGCCAGCGCTCGTCCACCGGAGTCGGCTTCTCGGAGAGATGCTTCACCAGCATTGAAGGAGTGTTGCTGGCGACGAACGGCGTCTGTCCGCACAGCATCTGATAACCAACGACGCCCAGCGAGTACAGATCGCTTCGACCATCGATGGCGCGGTCGCCCGCAGACTGCTCGGGTGACATGTACGCCGGCGTTCCGATCGCCATCCCGGTCGCGGTTAGGCGCGAGTCGCCGCTGTCCGTGAGGGCGCGCGCGATACCGAAGTCCGTCACCATGGCGCGACCTGTCTCTTCATCGATGATGATGTTGTCGGGCTTGATGTCGCGGTGAATGACGTTGCGGTTGTGCGCGTACGCCAGAGCATCGGCGACTTCGCGCAGAATGCGACGCACTTCCACCGGCGGTATTGGCCCGTGCTGCTGCAGACGCACCCCGAGGTTATCGCCCTTGATGTACGCCATCACGAAGTAGACGAGATTGTCGCGCTCTTCGACCGTGTAGATCGGAACGATGTTCGGATGATTCAGCTGCGCGGCCGTCTCGGCTTCGCGAAGGAATCTCTGTCGGATATCGGCGCGGAAACTGAGCTCGGGCGGCAGCACCTTGATCGCGATCTCGCGCTTCAACCGTCGGTCGCGCGCGCAATACACGATTCCCATACCGCCACGACCGACTTCGGTCTCTAGCTCATAGTTTGCAGAGAGAACCTGAGCCACATGTGTACCGAGCTCGTCGGTTGGACTAATTGGCATGTCGCCGCGTCGAATCAGCAGGTCTGATGTTGCACTTCATGCCCGGCTGGCGTAAATCCACGAGAGCAAAAGATGCAGTATGGGGAGGCTGTGGAGTAGTATCTAAATAAGAATCTTGTCTTCGGAATGACAATGGCACAGCGTCAGACATTACCGGTTCTCCCGTTGAGGGGAACTGTGATATTTCCCGGCTTAACCCAACCAATTGCGGCAGGCCGGCCTTCAACTCTTCGTGCGATCGAGGCGGCCCTGAAAGGCGACCGTCTCGTCTTCGCCGTCGCGCAGCGCGACAACACCGAAGAGCCAACAGCGGATATCCTGTACTCGATGGGCGTCATTGCGCGCATCGGTCAGATTCAGCGCGGACTGGGCGGCGTGCAGCTTCTGTTGCAGGGAGAGCAGCGCGCGACTGCGCTTCAATACACCTCGGCCGACGGATATCTGAGCGCGGTAATAGTTCCAGCGGAGGAGATGAATCCTCAGACAGAAAACGATCCTGCGTTTACCGCGTTACAGAAAGAGACGCGGGAGAGGGCAGCTGAGCTCGGCGAGCGTCGCGGACTTCCAGAGGAAGTCGTTCACCAGGTTCTCGACTCGGTAACCGAGCCCGGTCGGTTTGCCGATCTCGTCGCCGGCTACATCGAGCTTCCCGTTCCCGAAAAGCAGGGACTGCTTGAAACACTGAGCGTGGAGGAGCGCCTTCGCCGCGTACTCGTCCACGTGCAGCGGCAAGTTGGTCTGCTCGAGGCGCAGGAAGACATCAAGTCCCAAGTCCAGGAAGAACTGGGCGAGCGTCAGCGAGAGATGTATCTGCGCGAGCAGCTCAAAGCGATCCAGAAAGAACTGGGCGACGACGACTCGAGCAAAGAGATCACCGAGCTTCGCGACAAGCTCGCGAAGCTGGAGCTGCCGAAAGAGGCGCGCGCCGAAGTAGAGCGCGAGCTCGGACGACTCGAGCGAGCTGGTCGTGAGTCGATGGAAGCGCAGGTGATCCGCACCTATCTCGAATGGATCGCCGAACTGCCGTGGAACAAGAGATCGGACGATCAACTCGATCTGAAGCGCGCCGAAACGGTTCTCGAGGAAGACCACTACGGCCTCAAGGATGTGAAGGATCGCGTCCTCGAGTTTCTGGCAGTGAGACAGCTGCGCGCCAGCCAGCTTGCCGACGAAGTCGACAAGACTGGTGAAGTGCCGGCGGCGCGCCTTTTCGCCAACAAAGAGGATGCGACCCCGTCACTCTCCATTGGCGAGAAGGGAGATCGCCCTATCACTGACAAGGTCGAAGCCAAGTCACGCGCGATGGCCAAAGGCCCGATCCTTCTCTTCATCGGACCGCCGGGCGTCGGCAAGACCTCAATCGCCAAATCGATCGCGAGATCGCTTGGCCGCGAGTACGTACGCGTCGCCCTCGGCGGCGCTCGCGACGAAGCCGACATCCGCGGCCACCGTCGCACATACGTCGGGGCAATGCCGGGCAGAATCATCCAGGGACTCAAGCAAGCCGGAACGAAGAATCCCGTTTTCCTGCTCGACGAAGTCGACAAGCTCGGCACGTCCTTCCAGGGCGATCCGGCCAGCGCGCTGCTCGAAGTCCTCGATCCCGCACAGAACGACACGTTCACCGACCACTACCTCGGCGTACCATTCGATCTCAGCGAGGTTCTTTTTATTGCCACAGGAAACTTCGTGCAGAACATTCCCGGCCCGTTGCTCGACCGGATGGAGGTTGTCGAGTTCGCCGGCTACACGGAGAAGGAAAAGGCCGAGATCGCAAAGAAGTACCTGTTGCCGCGACAGCTGGAAGAGTCGGGGCTGAGCGACAAGGAAATCACCTTCACCGGCGATGCGATTATGTCGGTGGTGTCGAACTACACTCGCGAGAGTGGAGTGAGACAGCTCGAGCGTCAGATTGGTGCAGTAGCGCGGAAGCTGGCGCGTAAGATCGCGTCCAGCCAGGACGTAAGGCAAACGGTCGACGCAGAAACGGTAAGGGAGCTGCTTGGCAGGCCTCGTGTTCACCCCGAACACGCGCTTCAGGAAAGCGAGGTTGGTATCGCCACCGGCATGTACTACACGCCGATGGGCGGCGATATCATGTTCGTCGAGGCATCGATTCGTCGGTACTATGGTAGTCGAGAAGGCGACGCAGTGAATCAGGTTGGCCCCGGCGGCGCCGTATCTCTGATCCTAACCGGTCAGCTCGGCGACGTGATGAAGGAGTCAGCACGGGCGGCGTTCACCTACGCCACGAACAACGCCGCGAGTTTGGGAATTCCACGAGACAGGCTCGGCGCAATCGAGGCGCACATTCACGTGCCTGCCGGATCCATTCCGAAAGACGGCCCGTCGGCTGGAATCGCAATCGCGACGGCGCTGGTATCGGAGATGTCCGACCGGCCAGTGAGGCAGGACGTAGCGATGACTGGCGAAATCACGCTTCGTGGCCGAGTGCTGCCAATCGGTGGCTTGAAGGAGAAGGTGCTGGGAGCGCATCGCGCTGGAATCAAAACCATCATCATCCCGAAGGACAACGAGGCGGATATCGAGGATGTGCCGGAGGATGTGCGCAACACTCTCGAGTTCCATCCGGTCGAGACGCTGAGCGAGGTGCTGGAGATTGCCCTCGTACCGACGGCGCCGGGAGAGCGTGCGCGGCCTTTAGAAATCAAGGAAGTCGCGTAGTCTTTTAACTGCAACTGATGACTACCGGCGGCGGCCGTCAGCAGGCCGGCTGTGGGCGACGGGCAAAGCACAAAAAAAGGGGAGCCGATCACAGCTCCCCTTTTTTTGTCAGCACATTTCACTCACGGTGATGGGAGTAGAGTGAATGGTTCCGAAACGGACTGATCAGCAGGTATTACACGGTAGAAACCAAGCACGCGTATGTACATAGGTACACGAACACGATATCGGCCCGGCTCTCCGGTGAAATTCTCGTACGGATGTTGTCCAACGAGTGCCGATATCGGAATCGGTACGCTCTTGCCGGGTTGAAGAATCGCATCGTCGAACCCGGAGATTGCTGACGCGGTACTCGCCGATTGATTTGCGACAGCGTCAAGCAGGTAACAGATCCGTGCCCAAACGGTCTCCCAATCGGACTTTCCGGGCGGCAACGCTGGCATTCCAGCCTTCTCGAGAGTGACGCTGCAAGTCGACCAGATAACGGGATATGCGGAGTTGTTCGTCAACGTAAAGGACGTGCTCAGCACTTTTCCTTGCGGCGTCGTTTGCAGCGCGACGTTCGGAGCGGCGGGGACAATCCGTACAGGCTGAAAGGGTCCCGTAGAGTCCGTGCACGCGGTTCCGATCAGGAGTGCTGAAATGATCGTCGTTCGAGCCAGGTCGATCACTACTCTTTGTCCGACGTTTTTCTGACCAGGTTTGCATTTCATAGGCGGCTCCGTTGTTCGAGGTGATTGCCGGACAGCGCTATCACCAACCCTGCATGAGGGACACTTAAGCCGCAAGGTCATCAGACTCTGGGAGTCCGCTACTTAGCCGGACTCCGGAAGGTCTCAGAAGATGATTGGCCCCCAAGCGAAGATCTTCCACGGATCGGCCTTCAGCGGCGCCGGCTCCGTTCCTTCGACGAAGTACTCAGTGTAGCGCC
>DASWCI010000231.1:0-2094 GCA_036390195.1 Gemmatimonadaceae bacterium | reverse complement strand
TCGCATCGCGGAAGCGCGCTACTGCCGCACTGATTCCGTCGAGCGAGGTGCCCGACATCAAGCCGACAACGACGGCGGAGGCCACGCTAACTCTCTCTGATGGGTGGTGGCGGATCCTTCGTCACCCGACGGATCACACCGCCATTCTCGGCGAGCAGCTTCTCGGATTCCTGCAGCGAGACACCCTTCTTCTGCATAACGATCGCAAGCTTGACACTCTTGCCGGCGCGTTCCAGGAGTTTCGTCGCTTCATCACGCGAAACGCCACAGACTTCCATCACGATGCGCTGGCTGCGATCGATCAGCTTGTTATTGGTCGCGCGGAGGTCGACCATCAGATTACCGTATGTTTTGCCAAGCCTGATCATGGCGCCGGTCGTGATGGTATTGAGCACGAGCTTCGTTGCTGTCCCCGCCTTCATTCGCGTGGATCCGGTGACGACTTCCGGTCCAACTATTGGAAGCATGGTCACATCCACCCTCGCGACCAAATCCGCCGGCGGTGGCGAGCTGGCTACGATCCCGGTGGCCGCGCCAAGTGCGGCCGCTCGCTCGAGTGCCGCACGCACGAAGGGTGTCGTGCCCGAGGCCGCGATCCCGATTACGAAATCCTTTTCATTTACGCGGTGTTCGTCCATCGCCAGCGCGCCGTTTTGCACGATGTCTTCCGCCCCCTCCTGAGATCGGGTAAGAGCGGGCAGACCGCCTGCAATGATGCCTTGCACCATCTCGGGTTTGGTCCCGAATGTCGGCGGACATTCACTCGCATCGAGCACGCCGAGTCGTCCTGAGGTGCCCGCTCCCACGTAGAACAATCGGCCTCCGCGTCGAAAGGTTGCTTCGGCGAGCTCGATCGCACGCGCTATCTGCTCGCGCTGCGATGCAACCGCATCGGGAACTCTTCGATCTTCCGCGTTTATCATGTCTACGATCTCGAGCGGCGATGCGAGATCGATCGAGGCGGTACGCGGGTTGCGGCGCTCCGTTTCGCGAGGGTCCAGCATCAAAGCGTTGCTGAGCGGTGGGGAGCCACGACGAAACTTACCCGGCGACTCCTCGCAATCGCAAGACAAAATGGAGCTTGATGATGACACGTTTTTCTCTGGCGCTGTTGATGGTGATGTTGTTTGCGACGTCCTTGAGCGCGCAGCGGCGACAGCGGGGATTCACATCTGACCCGAACATGTGGGTGAGTGGCGGCATCGCCGGGTTCACCGGTAACGGCGTCAACGATGGTCGGAGCGCGAGCACCTGGAATTTTGGCAACGCGTGGAACTGGCAGTACAGCGCGTCGCTCGAGAAGACGCTTAGTGGCGGTGGGTCTTCGTTTGGCGTTGCCGGCTCTTATGCGCGAGTACCGTTCGCGTACTCTGGTCCCGCCGTTCCTGTTCCCGGCGGCGCGACCTGTAGTGGATGCAATGCCCACCTCGACATGACCACGCTCGTCGCGACTTTCCACATCGGTTCGGGAAGCGGGCTTCATCAGGTGGCGGACCTCAACGGGGGAATAATCAATTACGCGAATCTCACACGCGATACCGATGGTGTGAGGCTCGCTGGCGGAAGCAATATTGACCCGCTGTTTTCCGGCGGTTGGGGTTTCGGTTACGGCTTCGATGATCGAACGCAAATCGAATTTGCGTGGGATTACGTCATCGCCATCCACGAGCGCAGCGGACTGTCGAACGGTGTGAGTAACACCAATCGAATGCAGTTGCTCAAAGTCACTTTCCGCAAGGGATTGGGGGTTCGCACAGTTCGTAGATAGCTAACGCGATTGGATCAGATAGCTGACGCGCCGGGATCACATGAATAGAATTCACGCAACATGGAGATCCCACTGAAAAAATCCCTGATTACTGCTGCGATCATCGCCGCATCGGTATGGGCGCTTGGTGCCGCGCCGACAGAGCGCGTTCCCGATGACCCGTCGATTCCTCCCCGAGTACCTGCTGTCTTCCCTTCGACGTGGCGATTCCCCGCCGGTGGGCGCGCGACGTTCGCGCCTCACGCGATGGTCGCCAGTGACAACCAAATCGCATCCGACGTCGGCGTGCAAATCATGAAAGAGGGAGGGAACGCCGTTGACGCCGC
>DASWCI010000230.1:0-2399 GCA_036390195.1 Gemmatimonadaceae bacterium | reverse complement strand
GGAATCCTGAAGGGCGTGCGCCAGCAGCCTTCAGTACCTGTTGGTCCGCCCTCGACGTCCGCGTGTTCGAGATGGCGCAATCAGCCAATAGAGGTCACCGCCGAGGCGTTGCACAGGGTGAGGTCATCGCTCGGCTTCCGCTAGCGGCGTGCACGTTCGCACGAGACCCTCTCTAATTCGGCGGCTGACCACTCACGAGGGAGAACAACTGCTTGAAATCGATTGAGTTATACACAGAGAACACAATCGGATTGTCGCTCGTAAACGTGTTGAGGTGTCCACTACCGGGCCTCATATTGACGTTGAACTGAAAGACGAGGCCGGTGTCAGGCACACGCAGCTGGACCCCGACACGTAAGCGCCGGTCCTTGGGACGGAGGTTTTCACTGAGGCCGTACGCGATCTCGACAAAGCTCTGTCGTCCCGAGGGGTCGACAGCGTCCATGCCCAGGCGCAAACCGAAATACTGCTGGACCCAGTAGTTCGGAAGACTCTGAACGGTTACGAACCCGCCTTGTGCGAAGGCGCGTAGCGAGACTTCGCCCCCAAAATCGACGAGCGGCAGCTCGATACGCACGTATCCCTCGGACGACTGTCGGAACACCTGCGTCGAATCAATCGTCCCGGTGGAATCAGCCGCGCTGGTGTCCTTCTGCAAGGCTACGAGCCCGAGTAGGAAATCGCCCTCTACCACAAAGGGACCCTGCCACTTGTGCGCCTGCGGTGCCAAATGCGCTGGCAAGGTAGCGAGGTACGTCACGGCTTGAAAAACGCAGACCGGCCAACTCCGAACGCGACATTTAAGGTCCCCCTCATGCAGGGTCCCGATCAGTAGTCTACCGTTAAGGCCCACGCGGCGGACGATCCCTCGCCCCGCACGCGAGTTGAGTGGTACGGCAGCACCTACTGAAGCACCGAGCACGAACCTTGGCGGGGAGCGTCGCCAAACGGGGGCCGTGATCGTTGAGTCAGGGGACACAAGCAACAGCAGCAAGGTGTCAGCGGGCGGCAGCGCTCCCGCATATCCGAAGGCTCCAAAGACTCCTCCAACCCGGCAGTCGCCTTGTGCACAGAATAGCCCTCGGAAGAACGCCGGTGCTAGCAGTGACACGTCTCGAGATCTGCCAGCGCCCGCCCGGTAGAGGGATACATTCAGGCGACTCAGCCATTGGGCGGCGGCGTTCGAGTCGGCGGCGATGACCTCGATCCGAACCCCGAGGGTGTGGCCAGGCGCGGCCTCTCTCAGCTCAGACCACGTTGAGTCGGGAAAGCTTGGTGGCCTGGTGGTGTCCGGCGTCAGCAGCACGATGCGACGAACGGTCGGCTGCTGGCCGGGAAAAGCAGCTTGCGTCGTTGCGGAGGCGCTGCCGGCCAGGAGGCACAGCACACCGACCACACTCGCCAGCGCCGGCTCAAACAAGTGATATGCGCTCCGAGACGCGTAGCCCAGGCGCGTCTCTCAGGGCGTAATTCACGGCTCGACGATGACGGTCGGCTGTCGCGCAGCAACGGAGCGGACCCCAAAGGCTCGGGCAAGGCCACTGAGGAAAGTCCGATCCCTCACGACGAGCCGCAGCTTAAGCGTGTCACCCTGACCTGACGAGATACTCACGGTGTCCGTCCTCGCTCCCGCCACCACGAGGAAGAGCATCGTTGTTGCGGATCTCTGCACCGGTATCGTCGCTGACGTCGGCGTGAGGTGGTAAGTGACCGCGTCATAACCCGAAGGTGAATGCCGCACCCGGGCGACCAGATCGACTTGCGATCCTCGAAGGCTGTCGATCCCGAGAACGCGCACCCACAGCGTATCGCCTCCCTTCAGACCTGCCGCCACGGGTTTGGGCTGCTGGGCTCGTGCCGTCGCTACCAGCCACTCCACAACGGCAACTTTGCGTCCAGGAGCGTCGGTCGCAGCGACGGTCGTTCCCGTTCCTCCCTGTCCCAACCCCAGGACAAACCCGGGAGCAGCGGCGCCCATGGCGACAGCCTTTCGTATCTCCTTCTCGCCGAACAACACGACCACCAGTGCCCCAATCGCACCGAAGATCAGCGTTCCCACCCAATACCCACCGTTCTGGTACAGGAATGCCTCCCCAACGGGAGCGCCTGACACTGCATCCTTCGCCATCCCGAGGAGGTAGGGTAGGATGCCTCCCACGAATCCGGCCAGGAGAATGCTGCCACTTCTCACAAACCGTCTCCCTTCGGCTAAGCATGCTCGGTTTCGCGCCGCGTCCAACGAGCGTGCGTCGTCGCTCTGTTAGCCGCTATCACACTTTGAGCATGGCCCCAGCCCGATTGATTGGAACGACGGGCCTGAGTTGCAACAGCGGGGAGAGTATGAGGCCGTGACCGCCTCTCGCTATGACACTTTGAGCTAGGACGTTCTCACCGGTTGA
>DASWCI010000229.1:0-16568 GCA_036390195.1 Gemmatimonadaceae bacterium | reverse complement strand
AGCGGCAATCGGCGATGCCCACTCCTGCGAGCCCATCGCCATCGCCGCGGTCAGTCTCTCCACCAGCGACGGCACTCTCTCTTCACGAGCCTGCACCTCGGCGATGCTCAGTCCCATGCGTGTGGCGACAGCATCGACGACCGCGTTGTCGAGCAGCGACCAGCCGAGCGTTTTAGCAACGATAGCGGCGACCTCCGAGCCTCCCGAGCCGTAAAGCCGCGAGACGGTGAGAATCGCCAAGGGTTAGTCCTGATAGGGGCGGCGGCGCTTCTCTTCGACGGCCCTGCCGTACGTTCCCGAATCTGATCGCGCGATTTTCTTGCGAGCGACGAGAGCCTCGAGAACAAGCTCGCAACCGGCCGCCACAACTGGCAGATCGTCCATTGGTGACAGGCCCGCCGTGTTCACCACCTGCATCAACCCCGGCACGCTGCCGAAGCCTTCGACGACTGCTTCGACCGGAACGTCATCGGTCACCTGCAGGGCGCCACCGACATCGAACCACATTATGATCTCGTCGGTGTTGATCCCGCCGGCGCGGTCCTGATAAGTCGCATCGGCCGCGCGACGAATCAGCTCGCGCGCAATGTTGTGTCCGCCGACCAGCTCGCCCTCGTACTCGAGCTCGATCTTGCCGGTGATCGCCGGAAGGGCAGCGTAAATGTCGGCAATCCGCGGAACGATGTCACGCTCGCCAGTCTGAATCGCGCGACGCTCAGCGTTCGATACGACGTTCTCGAGAACGCTGATCGGCATCCGCTGAGAGACGCCCGAGCGCTTGTCGATGCGCTTGTCGATGCGGGCCTCGAATGCGACACGCTCGATTACTTCGGCGATGAAATCCGGCACGCGCACTTTTCCAGCGCCGCGGGCGGTCCAGGCTTCCTGGTTGGTAATCGTCATGCCGAGCTCGACGGACTCGGGATAGTGTGTCGTCACCTCACTGCCGATTCGATCCTTGAGCGGCGTGATGATCTTGCCGCGGGCCGTGTAGTCCTCGGGATTGGCGGTGAAGCAGAGCATGACATCGAGAGGGAGTCGCACCGGATATCCTTTGATCTGGACGTCGCCTTCCTGCATGATGTTGAAGAGACTGACCTGGACCTTTCCGGCGAGATCGGGAAGCTCGTTCAGCGCGAAGATTCCGCGATTTGCCCGCGGCAGCATCCCGTAATGCATCGTGAGCTCGTCGCCGAGGATGTGCCCACCACGTGCAGCCTTGATTGGATCGAGGTCGCCGATGATGTCGGCGACGGTGACATCAGGAGTGGCGAGCTTCTCGACGTAGCGTTGATCGGGGTCGAGCCACGTGATCGGTGTGTCGTCCCCGGCTTCGTTGAGAAGATTCTTTCCGTACTTGGAGATTGGAGCGAACGGATTGTCGTTCACTTCACTGCCGGCGATGATGGGTAACGCCGGATCGAGAAGGGTTGTCAACGAGCGAAGTATTCGCGACTTCGCTTGTCCGCGAAGACCGAGGAGAATGAAGTTGTGCCGGCTCAGAAGCGCGTTGATGATCTGTGGCATCACCGTCTCCTCGTAGCCGATCACTCCGTGGAAGATCGCTTTTCGAGTAGCTAGGCGAGTGAGGAGATTCGCGCGCAGCTCATCTTTGATCGACTGGAGTCTGCGGTCGGGTGAACCGAAGGCAGAGCGCTTTAGTGCGCCAAATGTTTCTGGATAGACCGACAACCGATTCTCCGAGGGAAATTTCCGACTTCGAGACTTAATCTAGTCCGCGCGCAGGAGAGCAACTAGCAGGCTCTGCCCTTGACACTCGTTCCGGATGAGATAAAATTTCGCCCGCGCCAAAAACGGGCACTGCGACCGCGTGCACGGACCGGCGAATTATCCCACGTTTGCCTCTCAAGGAGATCGTAAATGAAGCGCCTGGCCCTTGTCGCCGCCGTCCTCGTACTTGCCGCATGCACCTCAAAGAAAGATGAAACAGCAACTGCCGACACTTCCGCTCCCGCGATGGCTCCGGCCCCAGCTGCGATGGACACCGGCATGAAGATGGATACGACCGCGAGCACGACCGCGACGACCACGACGACCAAGACCACCACCACGAAGAAGACCACCAAGAAGAAGTAAGCTTCTTCCCCGAGATCAAAAAGGCGCCACTAGACTGTGGCGCCTTTTTCGTTTTG
This sequence comes from Gemmatimonadaceae bacterium, assembly GCA_036390195.1. Lineage (GTDB taxonomy): Bacteria > Gemmatimonadota > Gemmatimonadetes > Gemmatimonadales > Gemmatimonadaceae > UBA4720. Next base: position 14,415 of record DASWCI010000229.1, on the reverse strand, counting down.
TTCGATTTGCACGCTACACTCTCCGCCATCCCACCTCGCCTGCAGTGTGGTGCCTGGCGGAATCTCTCGCCTCACCATGCCCAAAGCCACGCCGCCGAATCTCGGTGAGAGCGCCGCACTCCGAATGTCGCCAATCACCTTTCCGGTCTCGTCGACCAGCTCGGCACCTTTCGGCGGTGCGGGCCGAGTCACGAATCGAATGCGGCGTAAAAAGCGATTTACGTGACCGCGGAAGTGTACGCGGGCGACAGTCTCCTGTCCGATGTAACAGCCCTTGGTGTATGAGATCGCGCCGAGCTCGTCGAGATTCGCTTCCTGCGGAAGTGTCGAGTCATCCATGTCGGTGCCCCATTGCGGGCGACCACTTTCGATGCGGGCAATTTCCCAGGTGTCTTTTCCTCCCGTCGCTATGCCCGCCGACTGAAACTTCCCTTTGAGCAAGCCGACTGCTTCACTCGGGATGAAGATGTCGAATCCCTCGAGATCCATCTCCGGAACGCGGGCAAGAATCAGGGTCGCGATTCCAAATGGCCGGCTGATGTGACCATAGGGTGGAAGCGCGGCGAGATCCTTGTCGTCGACATCCATCACTCGCGAGACGACCGATCGCGCCGAGCGTCCAAAGACTCCGAAGTCGCTGAGCTCGGAGGTGAGATCGTGATAAGGCGCGAGACGCGGGTTGATGTACTTCCGCACCATCTCCTTCCAGCCGGTTGCAGCGGCGGCGGAAGTATCGATCAGCAATGAGTCTTCGAGAGCAAAGATCCTAAGATCGGCGACGATCTTTCCTTTCGGAGTCAGCGCCGCGGCGTACTGGCCTTCGCCCGGGACGAGCGCTGAAACATCGTTCGTCACCATGCCGGTTACGAGCTCGGCCGCTTTCTGTCCGGAAATGCGCATACGCATCCGGTCGCTCCGGTCAAAATAGAGAGCACCGTTATGGAGCGCGGAATACTCGTTCATCTCCGACATTAGCTGCAATTAAGCCAGTGCCAACAACGCGCGCTACTGCCCAAGAGTGGCGTACGATGCGTCGAGTAGATCGACTGGATGGATGGAGCGCGCGCTAATTTCAGCGCGAATCAGGCCGGCGCCGATTTGCATCAGACAACCCGGATTTCCCGTCGCGACCCAGGGTGCGCCAGTCGCCCGGATGTTGGCCAGCTTTGGTGCAAGCACCGCGTCTGATGTATCCGGCTCGATGAGATTGTAAATCCCGGCGCTCCCGCAGCACTGATCGGAATCATGAAGCGGGACGAGCTCGAGACCCGGGATCGCCGCGAGAACAGTTAGCGGCGCTTGCGTCACTCGTTGTGCGTGCTGCAGGTGACATGGCGCGTCGTACGTTACGCGAATGGGAAGCGGTCCGCCTTCCCGAGGACCGGCAGCAGCGAGGAGCTCGCTTATATCTCTGACCCGTGCGCCCACCCGCGCGGCCCGCTCGTGCCATTCGGGATCATCCTGGAGCAGGTGGCCGTACTCTTTCATGATCGCTCCGCAGCCGGCGGCGTTGACCGCGATGAACTGCGCACCCGATCGCTCGAACGCGGCGATATTTCTGCGAGCAAGAGAGCGAGCAGTCTCGAGATCGCCGGCGTGCGCGTGAAGCGCGCCACAGCATTTCTGTCCGGGCGCATCGAGCATTGCGTAACCGTTGACGGCCAGCACGCGCTGGGTTGCGCGGTTCGTGGCATTGAAGAGTCCATCCATCACGCAGCCGCGAAGTATTGCAACTTTGCCGCGGTCGCCACGCGTTACCGGTCGATACCGTGAGCGCTCGATCGAGCGACCGGTAGAGGCAAGCATCGCCATTGCAAATCCAAGCCGCCCTTTCATTCCGGAAAGAAGTGTTGGGATTGGCGTCGCCGCGAGAATTCGCGAGAAAAACATCGCTGGGCGCAGCAGCCACTCCCGGGCGAAGACAAACAGAATGAGTCGCGCGAGGAACGGCGTGGGTCTGCTCTCGCGCAGGGTGGCGCGCGTCGCTTCGAGCAGCTGCCCGTATGGTACACCGCTCGGACATACCGGCTCGCATGCTCTGCATCCGAGACACTGATCGATGTGTTGTTGCACGCTTGGGTCGTCTGGCTTGACGGTGCCCTCGAGCAGTGACCGCATCAGGAAGATGCGCCCGCGCGGACTGTCGTTCTCGTCCTCCAGATTCAGGTATGTCGGACAGGCCTGCAGGCAAAATCCGCAGTGCACGCACGCATTGATTCCCGGCAGCGCGTCGGCGAGTGGAGTGCCGGGGAGTGCACAGCCAGGCATCGGATCGTGCGGAAGCGGATCAGCGGGAAGGGCGGCAGTCACATCAGGTCGCCGAGTATGCCGGGATTGAGAATGTTGTGCGGATCGTACGCTCGCTTGATCCCCTGTGACAACGGATCGGAGACAACGCTTGGCGAGACCGCTGGCCAGATTTCGGGAGGAAGTTTTTCGAAGATAACCGCGGGGGCCTTGTGGGAATCGACCGAACCCCCGATCGCAGCGGTCCCGCTGTCGCCGTTTGCATCTTCCCCGCCGACTACAATTCTCAGCACGCCACGGCGCGGATCGATGGAAACGTAAATCCCACGAACATCGTCGCCGAGTATTCTCGCTGACGCTGCGCGGAACTGCACCGGCAGGCTGCTTATTCTGACCACAGTGTGCGCGCTTCCATCGAGCTGTCGAACGCGCATCCATATCTCTGACGCGGCCTCCTCTGGCTTTGCGATCTGCGAAAGCGCGTTCACCTGCGCTTTGACTACGGCATCGTTGCCGCCAAAGCGGATGAGACAAACTGGATGGTCGCCGAGCTCGAGTGCGCGCGCCGCAGTTCTGCTGAAGTACTGCAGGGCGTAGGGACTGAGCGCGGATTCGGCAATCACATGGATGACCCTGCCTATTTCCTGCTCGCTACCCTCGAGCGCGATTGCAAAAGTGCGATCGACCTTAGGCAAAGCATATAGGCGCAGCGTCACTTCGGTGATGACGCCAAGCGTCCCCCACGACCCTGTGAGGAGTCGCGAGAGATCGAAGCCCGCTACGTTTTTCACGACTTTTCCTCCGCCTCTCACCACCTCTCCGCGGCCGTTCACGAACTCGAGACCGAGCAACAGATCTCTCGGCAATCCGAAGCTCGATGAGAGTGGGCCAGCCGAAGCTGTCGCGAGCGTCGCACCGATCGTCCCATCGGATGTGCCATAGGGATCGAGCGGAAGCCATTGATCGTGCTCACGCGTCACCTGGTCGATTTTAGAGAGCGGAGTTCCTGCACGGACTGTGAGGGTCAGATCGCCGGGTACATAACCGACAACGCCGCTATCGTCGCGAAGCGACAGCGTCTTGTGCGCGCGCACGGGACGTCCTGCATCGAGCCAGCTCGATCGTCCCGCAATCCGCAGTGCAGATGCAGTCTCGACGCTTTCCTTGACTGCAGAGACTACTGCTTCCGTGCTCACCGTGCCGAAGGCCGTGCTGGCTCGGCCTCGAGTGGACGTGGCTCGTGAACTTCTGCGGGCGACTCCGCGATCCGCAAGCGACCACCCGAGACCGCGCGCCATTCCTTGCACGCGTGAACCGGAATGACCTTTCCCGGATTTGAGCGCCGCTCCGGATCGAACACCGAGCGCAGCTCGCACATCGCGTTGAGCGATGTGTCTGAGAAGATGGCCTCCATATATCCCAGCTTGTCGAGGCCGACGCCGTGCTCTCCGGTAATGCTCCCGCCTGCATCGATGCACGCCCGCATGATCTCGATCATCGCCTTGTGCACCCGCTCGCTCTCGGCCGGATCGTCGGCGCTGTACGCAATATTGGGGTGCAGATTTCCATCGCCGGCGTGAAAGACGTTGCACACGACTACGCCGTATTTCTCGCTGATGGCGTGAATCGTAGCTAGAACTTCGGGGAGCTTTGTGCGTGGAATCACCGCGTCCTGAACTATCAGATGCGGCGCCAGACGTCCCATCGCTCCAAATGCTTTCTTCCGTCCCTGCCAGAGTTTCATTCGCTCGACCTCGTCGCGCGCCACTTTTATGTTCCGCGCGCCGCCTTCAAGACAGACTCGTCGCACGGTCTCGAGATCTGCCGCGACGCCGGCTTCGAGCCCATCGAGCTCGATGAGGAGAATCGCCTCCGCGTCCCTCGGATAGCCGGCAGCATAAATCGAGTCTTCCACGACTCGAATGGTCGGGCCATCCATGAACTCCAGCGCAGCCGGAACTATTCCGGATGCGATGATAGCGGATGTGACGTGCGCTGCCGCATCCACTGACATAAAATCGGCGAGGAGTGTCCTCACGGTCTGCGGCTTTGGCGTGAGCTTCACCGTTATGTCGAGAGCGAGCCCGAAACATCCCTCCGATCCAATGAAAGCTCCGCGGAGATCGTATCCGTCGCGCTCGCCAATCTTGCTGCCAAGCTCGACGATCTCACCGCTCGGCAGAATCACCGTCATCGCCAGGATATGGTTGAGTGTGACGCCGTACTTGAGACAGTGCGGACCGCCAGCGTTCTCTGCGACATTTCCACCGATCGTGCACGCGGCTTCGCTCGATGGATCCGGAGCGTAAAGCAAACCATGCGGCGCGACGTGTTTGTTGAGCCGGAGATTCACGACGCCTGGCTCGACGGTGGCGCGGCGGTTTTCGACATCGAGCGAGATGATCCTCTTGAGTCGATGCAGCCCGATGATGACGATGTCGTCAGCGAGCGCTCCTCCAGACAACCCCGTTCCGGCACCGCGCGGCACAAACGGGAGGCCCTCCTCGGCAAGAAATCGAACAACGGCGACAGCTTCTTCCCGGCTTCCCGGAAAAACCGCAAGCTTCGGCTGGCGGCGGTAACCGGGCAGCCCGTCGGAGTTGTAAACCAGTAGCTCGCTCTGGCGACTTAGCACGTGACGCTCACCGACGATCTCTGCCAGACGCTCGGCGACTGTTGACTGCGTTGAAGCCGTGCTACTCGGGGTCTGAGCCGGACTCGCCTGGGGCGGGGTCATCCGTTGAATCTAGCTATTGGTCTCCCTCTGGCGGGGCGACTACGAGGCGAATCGCATCACGCTCGAGCCGGTAATCGAGCGGAGTCTGCATTCGCTTGAGCTCGCCGTCGAGTCCGATCGTGGCATGACGCCGAACGAGGTCGATCCGGCAACTGTCGACGATGAACTCGTCGAACTCGGGAAGTTTTTCAGCCTCCCTGGTTCCTTTGGCGATCCCGGCGAGTCCTACGGCGAACAGCCGCGCTCGCTTGCGGCCGCGAACGATCATCACGTGGAGTCCACGCCTGCCATTCTTCACTCTGGCGCCGAGCGTGGGCAGCTTGAGCTCACGCTCTCCGACGCCGATGAACACAAGGGAAGAGCGGTAGGTCTTTTTCACTCCTTCGACTTCGAATGAAACGGTGAAGGTCCGCAACTCTGAGAGGGTCCTGACGAAAGCAAAGAAACTGGCGATCGAGTAGCCGACGTGCTTCTCAAAGCGCTCTCGATCGCGAACGAAGGTCACGTACGCGCCAATCGAGCTCGTATTCAGAAAGACGCAATCGTTGACGTAGCCGATATCAACGCCGACGACAGTGGCGCCGTCGTCGGCCGCAATCAGCGCTGCCTTGCCAAGGTCCGTCGGGATATTGTGATCCTTGGCAAAATGGTTGAGCGTTCCACCCGGCAGAATCGCCAGCTCGACGTCGCTCCTTGCAACCAGGGCTGCTGAGGTCGCAATAGTTCCGTCACCACCCGCCACGAGGATTCGCTTAGTGCCCTGATCGATTGCCCGCTTGAGAGTGCTTTCAATCTCGTGCGGCTGAACCGCCTTGAGATCGAAGCCGGCCATCGCCAGTGCCTCGCGCGCCTTTTCGGCATTTCCGCACGCAGAGTTGAGAAAGGCCTTGGTGCGGGAAGCGGGAAGCGGGAAGCGGGAAGGGGGAGGCGTAGGGAAGCGGGAAGGGGGAAGAGGGAAGCGGGGTGGCTAGTTCTATACAAGAAAGACGCCGACTCGATTCGGCCGGCGTCTTATCAAACTGCTTTGGTGCTGCTCCCGCTTCCCGCCTCCCGCTTCCCCGCTTAGCTCCAGAACCCAGCCAGAGCCGAGCCATCAGGAGATTCACGGAGCTTCTCGAAAGCGCGCTCGCGGATCTGCCTGATACGCTCGCGCGTAACGCCCATCAGCGCGCCAATCTTTTCGAGCGTCATGGCATCCGAGCCCTGCTCGAGACCGTAATAAAGGTGAAGGATCTTTCGCTCGCGCGGGGTGAGGTACTTCCGAAAAACGCGGTCGATGAACTCGCGCATCAGATGAAAATCGGTGACGTCCTCGATCTCGGCGCCGTCCACACCGGCGAAGCGCTCACCGAGGGTGCAAGCCTCGCGATCCGAGCGGTCGATCGGCGCATCGAGTGAGATTTCGGTTGCCGACATCTGCTTGGCCGACCGGACCGCGTCGGGTGTCTCCTCCAGAAGTCGGCCGATCTCATTGTCGGTAGGATCGCGCTTGAGAACCTGAGAGAGAACGGTTTGAGCGCGAGCGAGCTTGATCAACTGCGAATTCTGATTGAGCGGAATTCGAACGCTTCGTGTTTGCTCGGCCAGCGCCTTCAATACTGCCTGCCGGACCCACCATACGGCGTAGGAGATAAACTTGACGCCCTGGTCCGGGTCGAACTTCCTCACTGCCTTGAGTAGTCCTTCGTTGCCAATGGCGACGAGCTCGCCAAGGTCGAGGCCGTGCCCCTGATACTTCTTTACGTATGAGATGACGAATCGAAGATTCGCCGTGACCAATCGCTCTGCTGCTTTTTCGTCGCCTGCCTGCGCTCGACGCGCAAGTCGCCGCTCTTCTTCAGCGTCGGTGATCAGTGGAAGCTTTTGAATGTCCTGGAGGTACTGGTCGAACGCGGTGGAAGGGGAGGAACGGAAGAAGCCTTTGGATCTACTCTCGCCCGTTGTCTGCATAAGCCCCTTGGTAGCGACATTACCGACCGGCGCGTCTGGCTGGCGCGGCCCGGTATTCTGTTGGACGCGCACGTTAACTAAGCGTGCAGTCAGCCGTCAACAGCCACGTTTCATGCCACCGGCGGGACAGGCGGATCTTTGGGCTTCGTTCGGGTTGTAGCCATTACAATCGCAATTCCGATGAGAATAATGCACCCAACGATAACCCAGGTCTGCGAAACCCCGAGGAGATATGCGGCGATGGCCAGCCCGATGATGAGAACGATGAATCCGATCAAATAGGTGCTGAACGAGGACATGAGTGCTCTCGGGTTGAATTTTCGTGGCTGGAAGCGCGCAATTGTAGGGCCAGATGCGGCCCTCGAGAAATCAGACTACTAGCGCTTGGCGAGTCCGTCCCAGCGAGTTGGCGCGAGCGAATCGTTCGGGACTTGCTCGACTTCGCGCGCGACAAGCATCGCGCTTCCCCAATGACGACCGAAGCGGGCGGCTTCCCTGCAGTCGGGATTCCAGATATCGAGCGTCGCACCGAGGACGTTTCCGCCGGTGTCGTCAACGAGATAACGGCCAAGATATTCCTTGTCGAGGAAAACGTCGACGTAGCGCGAGAGCGGGAAGATGCGAGGGTCGGCGGCAACGATCCCGTGCCTGGTTTGGCGTCCGCGACGCGTTTCGCCCTGAACGCAATACTGGGTGAGTGATACCGGGATCGTTACTCCGTCCTCGGCGCGCGCGAACTTCGACGGAATGAGGGGAAGAATCCCCTGTTTCATCTTGATCGCTTCGTGAGCGGTCGCGCGGACGATGCTTGCCGCGGTCGGAATGACATTCACACCTTCTGCGATCGGCCTCGTCACGGCGGTTGTCGCTTTCGCGATTCTGGCTGCAGTCGACGGCAGCGCTTTCGCTACATCAGAGACGGTTTCCTTCAGCGGGCTGCCGAGCATGCCCGCATCCTTGTGGACGCGCTCGATGTCGGCGAGGTCAGCGGGCTCGAGCTGAGGTCCTTTCGGAGGCGGAATCTCGATGCCGGCTTCAGCAGGCGATAGCGATGGCAGCGCGATCGCGCCCGTTCCGACCAGGGCGACGGCCAGGGTCACCGCGACAAAGGTTCGTATGACCTCGACACGCGAACGGGCGTTGGGGGGGCTGGTGTTCGCCGTCCTGAGTGCGAAGGTACGCCGAGAGATTCTGCTGATTTTCATGCAAGCACCTCCCGAAGCTGATCGTCACTGACCGAAACCGTCCATCCCGTCTCTGCGCCCGCCATCGCTCCAACCCGGAGCGGGAGGGCAAACCTAGTTTTCCCTGATCTGCTCTTCTTATCAGACTGCATCGCCTCCATCACGGCGTCACAATCAAAGCCGGGAGGGAGGTCGGTGGGGAGTTCGGCGGCCCGTAGGGCACTGGAAATCGCCCCTGCGGTTCCGGCTTGCGCTACGCCGACCTGTTCGGCGAGCCTCCCCTCCAGCGCCATGCCGATCGAGATTGCTTCACCATGGAGCAATGAATAGCCGCTAACCAGCTCGATGGCGTGCCCAATCGTATGGCCAAAATTCAGCGTCTTTCTAAGGCCTTCCTCCCGCTCATCACGTGAGACAATGTCGGCCTTGATCTCCACGCTACGGACGATGAGCGAGAGGGTCCTGTCACTCGCCAAACCGCCCGCCGACAGCAGATCTGAAATCCCGCCGACGACTTCACGAAAATAAGCCTCGTCGGCGATTACGCCATGCTTGACAATCTCTGCAAGTCCCGCACGCAATTCTCTAAGTGGAAGCGTGGCAAGGAGTTGCGGATCTATAATCACCGCGGCAGCAGGATGGAAAACGCCTACCAGGTTCTTGCCGGCGAAGGTGTCAACCCCGGTCTTTCCGCCGATCGAAGCATCGACCATTGCGACCAGGGTACTGGGCACTTGGACGACCGGAATGCCCCGCATAAAAGTGGCGGCGAGGAACCCAGCCAGGTCACCGATAACCCCGCCTCCGAGCGCGATGACCGTGGAATCCCGGCCATATCTTTTGGCGAGCATTTGATCGGTCAGACGGGTCCAGGTTTCCCTGGTTTTGTTCGACTCTCCGGCCGGAATCATCAACACGTCGAGCCTGTCCTTTTCGAACTGAGCCTTGACCTGTTCGTCGTACAGAGGCCCCACGTTGGAATCAGTGATAAGGGCGTATCGGTGGGCTGGGGCAACCTCCTCGGCAATCGCGCAGACCTGCGACAGGATTCCGGGGGCGATCCGGATTGATGACCGCCCGAGCTGGATAGTGCGAGGGGCTACCAGGTTACCTCACCCACGCCCGTTCGCACATTGGCGACACGCGCGAGCATGAAAAGAAGGTCCGATAACCGGTTCAGGTAGATCACGACGAGCGACGGGATCTCAACTTCGCGCTGAAGGCGGACGACCCGCCGCTCGGCTCGGCGGCAAACGGTGCGGGCGACATGGAGGACCGCTCCTTTGCGGCTCCCGCCCGGGATGATGAACGCTTTAAGTGGCTCCAGCTCCTTTTCGCAATCATCGATCGCGTGCTCCAGATCCCTGATTCTTCGCTCATCGATGTTCGCCTTGGACAGATGCCCGTGCATCTTCTCGAGGTTCGGAGTGGCGAGAAGCGCGCCGATGCTGAAGAGATCGCGCTGCATGGGAACCAGTACTTCGTCGATGCGGGGGAGGGGTTCCACTGCTCGCGCCATGCCGATTACCGCGTTGAGCTCGTCCACGTCGCCGTAAGCCTCGACGCGCGCGTCGTCCTTTGGAACCCGGCCCCCGCCGAACAATCCCGTGTCCCCGGCATCGCCCGTCCTGGTGTAGATCTTCATCGGCTTGAATGTAATGCTGCCAGTTGAGCGCGGTGATTCGCCGTGATTGCGTCGCCCGCCAGCCGGGATAGAATTCGATTGACATCGCAAAAGGAGTTTCTATGCCGATCAATCGGACCCTAGCCGGCTTTGTGCTCGCGGGCCTCGCGCTTTCCGGCTGTCAGGGCGTATCCACACGATTGGCAGATGCTGATCGCGATGCTATTCACCTGGCGGTTGATAACTTCACCAAGGCGATGCTCGCCGGCGACTTTGCGACTGCAGCGTCCTACTACACGGACGACGGGATGATGCTGCCCCCGAACGCACCGGTAATTCAGGGGCGCGCGGCAATCCAGAGCTTCCTCGCCGGTTATCCGAGGATCACGGCGTTCAAGCAGGACATCGCCGAGCTGGAAGCCAGTGGCGAGCTCGCGTACGCGCGGCTGAGCTATACGCTGACGATGACCCCACCCGGCGCCAGAGCGCCACTCAACGATAACGGCAAGATCATCATCATCATGCGAAAGCAGACAAACGGTACCTGGCTAACCACTCGGGGAATCTGGAATTCGGACCTCACAGGCAGAACCGTAATCTCTTCACGCGGTGGTTGACGTGTTGACAATGCCATGAGGCTACCCGATTGGCTCGACCGACTCGAGCAAGATTTTCCGCTCGGCGACGGAACAGCCGAGACGGAGGCGACGGTCTACTGCCCGTACTGCAATGAAACCGTCGAGATCGCGATCGATCCGGGCAGTGGATCGGCGCAGGAGTACGTTGAGGATTGTGAGGTGTGCTGTCAGCCGTGGACCGTGACCGTGCATTATCGCGAAGACGGAACGGCGAGAGTCAGCGTAGTGCGCTTAGAGTAGTAGCGCGCCACGACGAGCATCCACAAAACTGAAGCGGGGAGCGGAAGCGGGAAGCGGGAAGCGGGGAAGCGGGCAGTTAGTTAGCGTCTAAGCTGGGAGCCATTCAAACGTGGTGCGAGCGGGCGGCTCTCCATTCTGACTCCAGGATCGAATAGCGAGCGAGGGACTCGTAACGATCCCATTTGATCACCCAATCGCGCTCGACTCCTTCCGGTTGCATCCCGACCTTCTCCATCACTCGTCCGGAGGCAGGATTTCGAAGAAAGTGACGGGCTTCAATTCGGTGCAGACCGAGGACCTCGAAACCGAAGTCGACGAGGCGCTGACTCGCCTCGGTGGCGTAGCCACGATTCCAGCAATCGAGAGCAATCCAGTACCCTAGCTCGGCGCGCCGGTGCTCGCGTTTGATCATCAGACTGATTGCCCCTACGAGCGCGCCGGTTTTCCTTCCGACAATTGCGAACGTCGCACTCGCTCCGTTTTCCCAGGCTGGCCCATGAAGTCGGATCCAATCGGCGGCGCCGCCGTGCGGATATGGGTGGGGAATGTTGAGCGTGGTGTCGGCGATTTCGCGCATGCCGGCGAGCTGCTCGACATCGAACGCGTCGTCCGCTTTGAAAGGGCGTAGCGTGAGACGCTCGGTGGTGAGGGTTGGCTGCTGGTTCGCAACGTGGGCGTCTACAAGAGTCCGCATCTCTCGGCCTCCTTTCTTGCGCGAAGCAGCGCCATCAGCATTCCGCCATCTCCCAATCCAATGCCGCCCCAAAAAGCGAGGTCACCATAGCGGGAGTCGGTAGTGTGAAAGGACCAGAAGAGGAGAAACCCTCCCACGACAAACCAGAGGAGATATTCGGGACCGTAGCGTAGGTACAACGACCTCTTTTGGGATCTCGTCTGGCGTTCAAACTCCTCGACCTCTCGCGCTCGCTCCTCGAGCGTGGGTTCGGGCCGTTGCCAAACGGGAAACTGCGAAGATGGATTAGGCAATCGGGTTTGGGTTGATGTCTTTGCGACACACTGCTTGTGGAAAGAGTCTAGGCTACGTAGCTAGGGGTCGCCAGACAGCGTGGATCACCGGGATCGGTGTTCCCGCTACTATATATTTCGCAGCAGAGATGACTCACGAGATAACCGACATCACCATTATCGGCGGCGGTCCGACCGGATTGTTCGCCGCTTTTTACACTGGGATGCGCGGGGCAACGGCCCGGATTGTCGACGCGCTACCCCAGCTTGGCGGTCAGCTCACGGCCCTGTACCCCGAGAAATACATCTTCGACGTCGGCGGCTTCACCAAGATTCTGGCCAAGGACATGGTGAAGGCGCTCGTCGAACAAGCAGCGCAGTTCCATTTCAAGTCGCACCTCAATCAGAACGTGACCGCACTCGAGCGCAACGAGGACCACCTCATTCTGGTTACCGAGACCGATCGCTTCCCAACGCGCGCGATCGTCATCGCCGCCGGGATCGGCGCCTTCTCGCCGCGACGACTGCCGCAACCCTGCGCCGAGCCGTGGTACGGCCGAGGCATCTTCGATCGCGTCTCCGATCCGGAGGAATTCCGCGGTCAAAGTATCGTCATTATCGGAGGCGGAGACTCTGCCTTCGACTGGGCGCAGCAGCTCCGCGAGCGCGCGAAAGCAGTGACGCTAGTCCATCGGAGCGACAGATACCGCGCGCACGGCGCAACTGTGGCCGACGTTCAGGCAGCCACGACGACGGAGGGGGGGCGCACCACGCTGCTGCCATTTCACGAGCTGCACGACGTGCTGTCGCGCGACGAAAAGCTCACGGGCGTGACGTTGCGGGATGTGAAATCAAAAGCGACTCGCGACGTCGATGCAGACGCGGTGTTGCCGATGCTCGGCTTCCACAGTGACATCGGTGCTCTGGCCGAGTGGGGTCTGAACTGCGAGAACGACGAGATCATCGTCAACAGCTTGATGGAAACGGGACGGCCGGGAATCTACGCCGCCGGTGACATCACTGCATATCCCGGAAAGCTGAAGCTGATCGCGACCGGATTTGGAGAAGCTGCCACCGCCGTGAATCAGGCAGTGCACTGGATTTATCCCGGGAAGAAGATAGATCCGGGACACAGCTCCAACATGGCGATCTTTGGCCAGAAGGACGACTAGCTGGGCTCGTCGAAAGCTCTCGTAGTAGCGAGCGCGTGAGCGCGACGCTCCTCGGTTGCCGCCCGCACGCAAAGGATCCAGGTGAGCATCGCGGTTCCGAGAGTCACCGCCAGGTCAGCAAGATTGAAGGTCCAGAAGCGATGAGTGCCGATTCCGATATCGATGAAGTCGACCACTCCACGCGCGGAGCGAACGCGGTCGAGGAGATTGCCAACTGCGCCTCCACAAATGAGAGCGATGGAGGCGATCTGCATTCGGTCTTCACGAGGGGTTTGTCGGTACATGTAGGCGAGAACGAACAAGGTACCGAGCGAGAGCACGACGAACCACCAGCGTGACGATGGACCGAGAGAGAAACTCATCGCTCCGTCGGGGTTGTAGGCGAGCGTGAAGCGAAGGACATCGTCGATGATGTCGTGCGGCAGGTAGGGCGGTGATAGCAGGCTCACGGCGAAGCGCTTGCTCGCGACATCCGCAAGGACGGTCGTGAGAAAGATCGTCCAGAATCTATCGGCTCGTTGCGACATGAATCTCTTTAGGGTGTTTCATCCCTACGGCGTCGAGCATGGATGCGTTTCGCCGCAGAGTTGGACCGAGGATCGGGATTCCGTAAGAGCATTATAGATTCCAGTACCCCGAACCCCAATCGAAAGACGACGAGGCGGAATGGCGCGAAACCCCGACCAGCGGAGCAGGACCTCTCTTCACTATCACCTCATCGGAATTGGTGGTACGGCAATGGCTTCGCTGGCGGGACTTCTCAAAGCAGCGGGCCACACGGTTACCGGCTCGGACGAGAACGTATACCCGCCAATGTCGACCGGGCTCCAGCAGATGGGGATTGCTTATAGCCAGGGGTATCGCCCGGAGAACCTCGAGCCGCAGCCGGACATCGTCATCGTCGGGAACGCGATCTCGCGCGGAAATCCAGAGCTTGAGGCGGTGCTGATTCAGAAGCTTCGGTATACCTCCGCCGCCGCTACCATAAAAGAGGAGTTCATCTGGGGCCATCACTCGATGGCCGTCGCCGGCACGCACGGAAAGACGACGACGACCTCGCTGCTGGCTTGGGCGCTCGAGTCAGCCGGGCTGAATCCGAGCTTCCTGATCGGAGGAGTCGCCGAGAACTTTGGGACCTCGTTCAGATTGACTGATTCGAAGTATTTCGTGATCGAGGCTGACGAGTACGACACGGCGTACTTCGACAAAGGTCCGAAGATGTGGCACTACCTGCCGGATACGGCGATTGTCAACAACATCGAGTTCGATCACGCTGACATCTATCGGGATGAGGAAGCGTACAAGTTCGCATTCGCGCGCTTCATCAATCTCATCCCGAAGAACGGGACGCTAATCGCTGGCTGGGACTCGCCGATCGTGCGTGAGCTGGCGGCGAAGTCCTTTGCGCCGGTCGAATCGTTCGGCTTTGACGACGAAACGACGCTGCCTTCCGATCGGCCGCTCTGGCACGCGCGCGACGTCGAATTCAGCGAAAGCGGAACCCGATTTCGCGCGTTCAGATCCGGCGAGGAATGGGGAGTAGTCGAGACGCCTTTAGCCGGCGCCTTCAATGTGAGGAACGCTTTAGCGGTGATCGCTGCGGCGGAAGCGGTGAAGGCCGATCGCGACGGGGTGCGTGAAGGACTGCGCACCTTCA
>DASWCI010000228.1:0-1909 GCA_036390195.1 Gemmatimonadaceae bacterium | reverse complement strand
TGCTCCAGGCGGGACAGCTGCGAACGACAGGCGATGCGTCTACCAGCGTCCTCACTACGAGTGATATCGGATTCCGGTTTAATAATTGGGACCGGGTCCGCGCCCAACAACGTCCGCTGTTTCTTTGGTACGCGGCAGTGGTCGGTGCTGGGGCCATCGTCTTTCTGCTCCTTATAAGTGGCCGACTCCCTTACCGAGGCGAAAAGGAAGTGGCTAGTCAATCATAGGCCGACAGTCGCTACCCTATGACTTTCTGGATAGCGTTCCACCGATGACCACGGCGCCTCAGGCAAACTCATCACCGGAACGGCAGGAGCTCTCGCTCAACGACGCTGCGTCGCACGTGCTCGAGGAGTGCCGGACCGTGGTGCCCGGCATGCAGGCGCTCTTTGGATTTCAGCTCATTGTGGTCTTCACTAATTCATTCAAAGAGGAGCTGTCGCCGACCGAGCGCGTACTCCACCTGGTGGCAATCCTGCTGGTGACGATCGCCATTGCTCTCGTAATCGCTCCTGCCGCTCTGCATCGCCAGATGGAACCGATGGCTGTGTCCAGAAGATTCATCGCGATCTCATCGCGCCTGCTCATGGCGAGCATGGCGCCATTGGCCGCGGGCATTTGCCTTGACGTCTACATAGTAGCGCGAGTCATCCTGGGAACGAGTGTCGGCGCGGCAATCATCGCGGCGCTCCTGCTCGGCGTCTTCATCGTCTTCTGGCTCGTAGTACCGCGACGGGCCCGGCGACCGTGAAACGCTTCCTTCGAAATAGAATCGGCCCGGTCAACTTGCCTCAAGCGAGGAATACATGAGAATCCAGCGGATCGCGATTGCCCTCACGGTGATCAATCTCCTCATCCTGATCACCGCTATGTCTCGTATCGGCTCGGCGTCGACCACCCAGACCGTTCCAATGCTTCGCGGTCGAGGACTCGAGATCGTGGATGACCGGGGGAAGGTTCGCGCGCAAATCATTGTGCTGCCCGCTGACACGGCGGCGAAGACGGCGAGAGGACAGAATTATCCGGAGACCGTGCTGCTCCGGCTGATCGATCCGAACGGACGGCCGGGAGTAAAGATTGGAACCTCGGTCGATGGCTCGGGAATGAGTCTCGCCGGCGATTCAGAGCGGCGGGACTGGAACGGCGTTCAGATCCTGGCCGAGAGCGCGGGTACATCGGTTAAGTTGACAAACAAAAACGGACGGAAGCAGGTGATCACGCCGTAGGGCACGTGTGCCGGAGCGACTTATCGTCGTAACGCTGGCTGCGTGCTGCACCTGAATGAGAGAATACGATGAACACTGGCGATCTCGGTAACACTCTTCCAACACTCTTCGCCGAGCTGGTTGATGGCGCTCCGCAGTCGGAGGCGTACCTGCTCAATCGCGGCGACGCTGGTTTGCTGCGGTCGCTCGACAAGCTGTCCGCCATCGCGGCGTCAGCGCTGACTGCGACCGGCTCGTCGATCGCCGCGCACGTCGACCATTTGCGCTACGGTCTGTCGCTCATGAATCGATGGGCCGCCGGTGAAAATCCGTTCGACGACGCGGATTGGACCACAAGCTGGCGAAAGACTCGCGTATCGGCCGTGCAGTGGAAGCAGCTGCGCGACGAGCTCGGAAACGAAGCGCATCACTGGCTCGATTTTCTGAAGAAGCCGCGCGAGATCGGACAGACAGAGCTGAACAGCGTGGTAGCCAGCGTTGCGCACCTGGCCTATCACGTCGGCGCGATTCGTCAGATCGATCTCTCTGCCCGCGGTCCGTCGGCGCCCGAGTAGCGAACTTTCTTTTCAAGGTCGGATAAATGGCAGAAGTCACCATCGAGATTCGCAAGAATGGTCCCTACCGAATCCACGGCGAGGTAAATCTCGTTGACCACGAGGGAAACCCGATTCCCATTCCAGAGG
>DASWCI010000227.1:0-8283 GCA_036390195.1 Gemmatimonadaceae bacterium | reverse complement strand
CGCGCCTCGAAGGGCACTGCTGGTCTTCGTCCCATCTTCAACGCACAGTACGAAACATTCGTAATCGTAGGTGGCTCTCCGTCGAAGCAGAACCTTGGGAACAGGCTCCTGCAGCCCGCCCACTCGACGGAAACCGAGTACGGCTTGAACCTCGACTTCCTGGGACGCTATCGTTTCGAGTACACCAATTCGGACAAGACAACCCGCGATCAGATCCTGCTCGTCCCGCTTTCGGCGGCAGCCGGATACCAGAATCAGTGGCGGAACGCGGGCACCCTGAAGGGGCGGACACAAGAGGCCGCACTCGGCGGACCGCTGGCTTCACGTCCGAGTTTTACGCTTCGCCTCAATATCACCGCCGACCGCACGCGTCAGCACATCACCGCGCTGAACATGCCGACATTCCTCACAGGTCCCGGCGGAACGGAAACGCAGGTGTTCCGTATCGGCCCGGGCCAGACGTTCGGCGTCATGTACGGCAATCGCACTGTTCGCACGCTCGATCAGCTGTATGAGGATCCCGCCAAGCAAGCCCTTTCAGGACCGGGCCAGACCTGGAGCCGCGACTCTGTCCTCGTCAACGAGGAAGGGTATGTGGTTCGGAGAAGTACGTGGCGGACCGTCCAAGAGACACCGATCTTCTACGTCAACTCGAAGGGTGAAACAAAGGTACAGATCGGGGACGTAAATCCCGACTTCAACATGGGTTTCGCGCCGCAGCTGAGCACCCACGGCTTCAACATCAGCGCACTGGTCAATTGGGTAAAGGGCGGCAACATTTACAACGGCACGCGCCAGTGGCCGTTCTTCGAGAACCGCGATCGCATTTACGATCAGCGGTCCAAGCCTCTCGTTGAGCGGAAGCCGCAGTCGTACTACAACTTCTTCTACAACGGCATCAACGCAATCGACTTCTTCGTCGAGAACGGCACGTATGTCAGACTCAAGGAGTTGGCTGTCAACTATACCTTCCCTGTGGGCGCTGTCTCGAGACTTCACGTCATAGGCGCAAATGGGGTCAAGGTAGGCATCGTCGGTCGCAATCTGTGGACGAAGACCAAGTACTCCGGTTATGACCCCGAGGTAGCGGGTCTGTCTGGCGATCCTTATTCCTTCCGGTTCGATACGTTCTCGTACCCGAATTTCCGCACGTTCACGGGCCTTGTCGAGCTCGCCTTCTAACCGGGGAACCCACACATGAAGAGGACTATCATTTTGGTGAGCAAACTTCTGCGACGCCCGGAGGTCTGGGCGGCTGCAGCGCTCGTGTCGTTTTCCGCTTGCGGAACACTCGATGTCGTTAACCCGAACGAACCCGATGCGAAGCGCGCTTTATCGGACCCACAAGGTGTAGAGGCAATTGCCGGTGGCACCTTCCGCACCTGGTTTAATACGCACCAGGGTATGGACGGCGCCGGTCCGCTCACGACGATGGCCGATAGCTACACCGCGTCGTGGAACAATTACTACATGCGGCTCTATTCGTCGAGCATAAGATCCAGCGACGGACCGAATTGCATTGGATGTGCGCCGCGAACCTATTGGAGAAATGATCCATCGGAGGTCGAGCGGACGGCTGTCGAGCACTCCTGGTACGGCTATTATTCAGCGCTGTCCTCCGCCAACGATGTTGTTACCGCGATTCGGAAGAACAGTCTCGTCATAACTGACGCTGCCAACACCAAGATGATCGAGACTGTGGGCGTCCTGATGCAGGGGATGTCCATGGGGGAGCTTTCGCTCAACTACGACTCGGCTTTCGTTGTAGACGAGAACAGTGATCTGGCGAATCTGAAGTTTTCGCATCGGCAGGTGGTGCGTGACACCGCAGTGGCGAAGCTCGAAGCAGCTGCGGCGCTCGCCGCTGCAAATGCGTTCAGTACTCCGGAGAGCTGGACAAACGGAACGTCCTACGACAACACTCAGATCGCGAGGCTCGCGCGCACGTACGCTGCTCGTGTTCTGGCCTACTACGCACGGAACGGCACCGAGAACGCTCAGACAAACTGGGCCAAGGTCGCCACGCTCGCTTCCGCTGGTATCAGCACTGGCGGCGCATTCAATTTCCAGTTCACAGGCGACGGCGGAAACCTGTTCTGGGACGACTTGAAGGGGTGGAGCGAAGATCTCACCACGGAGCGAGTCCATACGCGCATCGCTCACATGTTGGACCCGGTGACGCAGGCGGATCCCTGGCCAAACCCCAACGGCAACCCGCAGCCGAACTCGCCCGACAAGCGTCTGGGTGACGGATCGTATGGGACGGCGGCTGACGTAGCCACCTGGTTCACGACCCCCAAGACGGCCAACGCAGGGACGGACTTCGCGTGGAGCAGCAAGAATATTTTCCGACCTGCGCGAGGGATGTACCACCAGAGCAACATCACGCACATTCGGTATGACTACGCGTCCTTCAGTGATCCGGCCGGAACGGGCGGCGGATTCGGCATCGACCCGGTCATAACATCCGCCGAGAACGATCTACTTTGGGCGGAGGGCTTGATTCGGAGTGGCGGTAGTCTCTTAACTGCCGCGAACTTGATCAATAACACTCGCGTCGTACGGGGTGGACTGCCACCAGCGACGCCAGCGGATTTGGCGGCGGGCCTGCTCACGAAGCTGCAATACGAGCAGGATATCGAGCTGATCGGGCTGGGCGATGCGGTATTCTTCAACCGGCGTCGCATCGATGGGCTTGAACCGCTCACCCCGCGACAAATGCCGGTGCCCGCGAAGGAGCTGCAGGTCCTTGGAAAAGCGCTGTACACGTTCGGGGGAACCTTCCCGGATATGTAGCTTTTAATCCCTTCCGGAATCCGACTTCGTATTGAAGTCCGCTAGGAGGGAACGGAAAAAAGAGGGGCGCGCCGCTTAGACGCGCCCCTCTTTTGTTCGTCAGGCTTCGTAGATGGCGTCAGAAATTCGTAGATGGCGTCAGAAAATAGAAGGCGTCAGAGAATAGAGTAGTCAGAAAATAGAGTATATGAACGGGGCGAGCGCGGATCCTTCGGCGAGTACCAGCAATCCCCCGACAACAAGGAGGATCGTCACCAGCGGGAGCAGCCAGAGCCGCTTTCGATGCCTCATGAAGTCGAAGAGCTCCCCTAACGTGCGAAAAATGCTCATGGGTTCTGCAAGCTATACGGGCGATGCAACGTTCGTCAGGCTGAGACCATCAGTCAGCTGGGAATGACTGTTCGTATGAGCGGGCCAGGGCCTCGGCCTGATCGCTTTTGCGGAGAAAGCAATTTCCGATTGCCAACGAATCCAGCCGGGTTCCCATGAAGCAGCGGAATGCATCATCCGGAGTGCACACAATCGGCTCCCCCCGAACGTTGAAGCTGGTGTTCACCAGCACCGGACATCCGGTTCTTGCGGCAAAGGCCGATAGCAGATCGTGAAACCGGGGATTTGTTTCCCTGTGCACTGTCTGGATGCGCGCGGAACCATCGACGTGCGTCGCCGCAGGAATGTCTGATCGCGGCATCTCGAGACGCTCGAAACCCGACAGCTTCTTCATTGCAGTTGGCGGATCCACACGATGACTCGCAGCGACGTCGGCGACGATAAGCATGTAAGGGCTGTTGACATCCAGGTCGAACCAATCCGCGAGTGACTCGCGCAGCACCGCGGGTGCAAAGGGTCGGAATGATTCTCTGAATTTGACCTTGAGATTGAGCTTCGATTGCATTTTCGGATCTCGTGGATCGGCGAGAATCGAGCGCGCGCCCAGGGCGCGGGGTCCGAACTCCATTCTGCCCTGAAACCAACCGACCGCATCCTTCCTCTCCAGCGCATCGACGACTGTTGAGATGAGCGCGTCGTCCGACAGCACCGCGTATCGCGCACCCAGCGCGGTGAGGCGAGTCTCGATTTCGCTTTGTTTGAATTCTGGACCCAGGAAGGAGCCGTGCATTCCATCGAGGTTTCCCGGGTGTTCGCCGCTCGAAGTTGCGGTGCCGTATGAATTCGTAGCTGCGACTCCTTCGTGCACCCGTCGTTGCAAACTTTCCGACTGCAAAAGATGATAGGCGCCAAGCGCAGCGCCGACGGCCCCTCCCGCATCTCCCGCTGCTGGCTGGATCCAGATGTCCGAAAAGATGCGCGACCGAAGCAGCTTTCCATTCGCAACGCAGTTGAGCGCGACACCCCCGGCCATGCACAGTTTGCGCTGACCGGTGCGCGCCACAAGATCGCGACCGATTCTCAGCATTGCTTCATCGAGTACGGCTTGCACAGACGCGGCGACGTCCATGTGCCGCTGTGTGATCGGTTCTTGGGGGTTGCGCGCTGGGCCGCCGAACAGATCGGCAAATGCGTCGTTCGTCATTTGCAGTCCCGTCGCGTAGTCGAAGTACGTCATGTTGAGTCGGAACGACCCGTCGAGTTTGAGATCGATCAGGTTTTCCAGAATGACACTCTCGTGGCGCGGCTCCCCATAGGGCGCCAGTCCCATCACCTTGTACTCGCCCGAGTTGACTCTGAAGCCCAAATAGTAGGTAAAGGCGCTGTACAAAAGTCCCAACGAATGTGGGAATCGGATCTCACTTAGCATCTGGATAGCGCATGCCTTCCCGACGGCGAGTGATGTAGTGGTCCATTCCCCAACGCCATCGATCGTAAGAATAGCGGCTTCCTGGTAGGGCGACGGAAAGAAGGCGCTCGCGGCGTGACTGAAATGATGCTCAGAAAACATGAGCCGGTTGTCCCAGTCTACGTTGGCAGCCAGATTCGAAAACTCGCTCGTCAGAAAGCGTCGCAGCAAAAGTTTTTCGCGGATCCATAACGGCATTGCCTTCGCAAAGGACGCGAGGCCGCGCGGCGCAAATCCAATGTAAGTCTCGAGCAAGCGCTCGAATTTCAGAAAAGGCTTCTCGTAAAAGACCACCGCATCGAGATCTTCGGCTTTGGTTTCGGTGAAGGCGAGACAAAAGGCAATCGCCGACCGCGGGAAGCTTGCATCGTGTCGCTTGCGACTGAAACGTTCCTCCTGTGCCGCCGCGAGGATTCGCCCGTCTTCTATCAAAGCGGCCGCGCTGTCGTGGTAGAACGCCGAGATACCAAGGATCTTCATACCACAGAGCGATCAAAACTGACGCCGAAGCGTATCCGCGCGGGGAGCCGGACCCTCACGATCAGTCCAGTAAGTCGCCGCTCGGCGATCAATCGCGCGCTCGAGTGAATCCCTTCTTCTCAAACGATTATAGAGGCCGGTCGGCGTGATGACAGCGAAATAGATAATCGACAGGATTATCGTTGAGCCGATCCGATTGAGAACAGCGGCCAGCACCATCCACCACCGCGCAGGCCACGTGAGACCGCTTGGGCGGAGTGCTCCCACAGCAAGAAGTAGGATCGCGGCCGCGAGCACGATCCATCGCGGCCGGCCGTCGCGAACTACGGGTAGCAGGGCTGCCACGGCAAGAAGCGCCCCGAACACGAACGCGAATTCGCGCTCTCGCTTGCGCCGCACGTTCATCAGCGATCCATACCAAGTGCTGAAACCAGAGAAGTCAGACCTGGATAGCGCGGATTAACCATCGCCAGACGCGCAGCAGTTGCGCGCGCGTGCGGTAGGTCGCGCGCGACAGCATATGTGATCGAAAGCTGATACAAGGTGCCCGGCGCGTCAGGCGAGAGGGCCAGCGATTGTTCCAGCAGTGCGATTGCGCGCGTCGCATCTCCCTTCTGCCGTTCGAGAACGCCGAGCGCGTAGGCTGTGAACGGAGTCGGTTCTATCGCGTACGATTTCTCGAGGAACGGACGGGCGCGACCAGCGTCCCCGGCGGCGAGCAGAGCCGCCCCCGCAAATCTGTAACCCGCTTCATTATGCGGCTCACGACGGATTAGTCCCGCGTATTCCGACACCGCGCTATCGGGTTTGCCGAGCTGCTCGAAGCGTCGCGCAGCTGCGATCTTGGCCTGAGCCCACTGCACAGTGCCCGTCGACACCGCGAAGGCGAGGCTGTCGGTGAAATCGGTAGGTTTGTAAGTGCCGCGGTAATTCTGCTGCGCGCGGAACGGCAGAAAGGGCCACCGTGTGGTAATCGTTTTGATCGTGTGGTATACGATCCGATTATCGAGCGGAGTGAGGTCCATCCGCCGCAGGTACTCGTCCCACGAGGCCAGTCTAGTCAGGTCGGGCTTGTGCCCAAGAAAACCGGCAACCCTTAGAGCCTCGAAGTACGCCTTACCGAGAAGAAGGTATCCGCCCGCGTTCGGGTGCACGTGTTCGAGAAACAGCTCCTTCCCCGGTATCCCATCTGGGGCCGTGGTGACGAACGACTCCTCCGTGGCCACGTAGTGAGCGCCCGTCTCCGCGGCTACTCGGCGGATGATCTCTCGAAACTCTCCGGGTGCGCGGAACCGTATCAGGTCCAGATCGCGGGCGCGGGCAAATAGAGAGCGAGCTGTCCCCAGATCGCGCTCGGCCAGTTTCGCTCGAGCAGAATCAAACGCAACGTCCGCGGAACTATCCCAAGGAGATTTCAGGGATCCGAAAGGTCTGAGGTCGCGCAAATTGCTGGGCGTGCTTCCGATGAAAACCGCCACTCCCGCCCGCCGAAAATCTCTGAGCGCTACCCTCAAATTGCTCTCGAATTGCCGCTTTCCACGCTCGTACACAGTCCCGCCGAGGTTGATGCGCTGGTCGCGGACCACCGTCTCCATTCTGCTTGGATGCACGTCCGAGATCTCCGATTGCGATCCCGGATGCGCGGCAGCCATAGAAGCAGCAACCAGGTTGCGCAACAGCAGGAAGATTTTAAGTCGCTGCAACTTCAAATAGGTTCGGACGAACCCGGGAAATGCGCCGAGCGATTCAGTCGATCCGGCGCCGAGCGCGCCGTAATACTCGTTGTGACCCGCGTAAATAAGAATCGCGTCAGGATGCTGAGCGATCACTTCGGGCGCCAGATCCGCAATCGTATAGCTGTTCGTCGCCGCGATTCCAAGATTGACGACCTCAATTGTGTCGTTCGGAAGAACATCTTGAAGCGCATCATGCACGACGTTCGAGAGGGCAGCGTTGGCTGGATATGGGAAACCTGCAGCGGCTGACTCACCCATCACGAAGATGCGTATTCCATGCGCCGGCTTCTTAACGAGGAACTCATCTACCGGCGGAGTCGGTGGTGATTTCGCGCGGGGAAAGTAGCGGGCGGCTACTCTTCGACCCGGCACCAGGTAGCGGCCATGCAGTTTTTGCGGCGCCTCGAAGAGCTGAGTTTCTCCACCATAGTGCGCGGCGCGGAGTCCAAGCTCGAGCAAAATCAGAAAGGCGAGCGGAAAAAGAAGCGTTATGACGGAAAAGATCAGCCTCTTCCGCCCCGAAAGCTCAGGCTGGCGGAATGCCGCCGCCTGAACTGCCTTTTCGTGCTGCCGCGAGCGATCGGGGGTCAATCGCCGACTCAACGCTTCACCCGCGATTTATCGGATCTTGAGTGATCTCCGTCGTCATGACCGGGCCTACAGTGATGTCCAGGGAACCGGCAATCGTTCCAGTAAGCGCCGTGATAGTCGCCGATCCTAGCGCCACTCCCGTCACCGCTCCAGTGTTGCTTACGCTCGCAATCGAAGGGTTCGATGATGACCACTGAAAAGTTGCCCCTGTCACCGGAAATCCGTTCGCGTCCAGCGCGACCGCGGTGAGTTGCACTGTCTTTCCGACGACCACGTTGCTGCGGGACCCACTCACAATAACCGAAGCGACTACCCGATTCCCGGTGCCTGTCGAGTCGCCGCCGCACGATGTCACCGCGGCGATCAAAGCGCAGCTGGTTAGTCGATAGAGAAGGGTCAGTGTTCTGGGCATCTGGATAGCGGATCTGAAGTTGGAAAGTTACGGCTATTCCATCCGAGCCGCTCCATTATGATTGCAAAATCTCTCCCACGCGAGCATCCGTCGTCCTTACCGCTTACGTTCGGGCTCTGACACGTGGCGTTCTGCCAGAGCAATTGCATAATCCCGCACCGGATGAGTTGTTCGCGGGCCGTAGGGGCGTTGTTAACCCTTTGCGGGTGAGTAACTTACAAATA
The DNA here is from genome assembly GCA_036390195.1 of Gemmatimonadaceae bacterium. GTDB lineage: Bacteria > Gemmatimonadota > Gemmatimonadetes > Gemmatimonadales > Gemmatimonadaceae > UBA4720. The sequence goes on along the minus strand of DASWCI010000227.1, from coordinate 246 downwards.
CTGCTGAGCTTTGGCCTCTCGCGTGCTTTGGAGACGAGGTGCGGCGTGATCGTCACGCCACCTCTTTTAACCGTCAATCCGAAGCAGTGGAGTCCCTATGCCCAGTCGTTCATTCAGTTTCATAACATTCGCAGGCGTCCTGATCCTCGCCATCGCCTGCAGCGGTGATAACCCGGCGGCACCAGGTGCGCCTTCTCAAAGCGCTCCGCTCAGCTCGGCGATTAAATCGGATATCGCGGCGTCGGC
>DASWCI010000226.1:0-9854 GCA_036390195.1 Gemmatimonadaceae bacterium | reverse complement strand
GACGGCACCTGTCCGCCGACGCCTATCGTAGTCGATCCAGTAGTGCCGCTGTTTCCGACGTTGTTGTTGAAGCGAATTCCATCGACGACGATGAGCGGCTCGTTGGTGAGAGAGATCGAGGCAGCACCGCGAATCCTGATTCGCGATGCGGTGCCCACGGTCCCGCCTGCTTGTTGAACATCGACACCCGGAATCTTTCCACTCAATAGCTGGCTGACGTTCTGCGCGCTGGCGAGCTGTTGCGGTTGCGCCTGGAACGTGGTCACAGCGGATCCGATCTCCCGCTTCCGCTCCAGCTCACCTGTCGCGGTCGTTACCACCTGCTCGAGACTGACAGCAGCTGGTGGGAGGGAGAAGTCAACTTCCGCGGTTGTGCCGGCGGTGACCTGCACTACCTGGGACGACGCCTGATACCCGAGTCGCAGCGCGCGAATGGTATACGAGCCGGGGCGTATCGACGCGATTCTAAATCGACCGTCGTCGCCCGTGACGGCACCACGAGTGGTGCCTACGACCTGAACTTGCGCCGACTGTACCGGAGCGTTCGAGCTCGCGTCAATAACTCGCCCTGTGATCGTGCCGGCATCTTGCGCTCGAAGCGCTGATGCGATGCCAACGAGCAACGCTCCAGCGGTTCCACAGAGATGAAACAACCTTCGTACATGATGGTTCATAGTGCCTCCGTTGCATCTCCCAAGGTTGGGAATCGCGGCGCGACGACCTGTCGCGTCGCACTTTCAACGGCGACACCGATGCATCGCCGTCTAAAGCTGAGCGGATGTGCGGGAAGCGGAGTGGATGTGCTATCGAGCCGAGTCGGATGGTTGATGCCGGCACTCGTGGATCCCCCTAGCTTGTAGAACCTCCTGCTAGCGGGCGGCGACCGAAGTGTCGCCTGCCACTCTGCGATCAGCGACCCATCGTTTGCGACGGCCACTGAACTGCAGGCGTCTGGTCCCAGCCTTCGATCAGATGGAGCGACCGAAGAGGTAGCAGTCCCGCCTATCAGCACGAAGTCTAGACGGTAGCCTCATGAGGTCAAGGGAGCGCGTTCGCGCCAGCGGCGGGCTGCATGTTTCGGTCGGCGCCGGTAACCGACGCAGCGGCGACTAGCACAAGCCCGAAGCGCCCCGCCGCCCAGCCCAAAGCCCCCAGCAGGCAGTCTTCAGTTGTTACTGACGTTGCCTACCCAGTTTCGTAGCGCAGTGAACGGCGCTTTCGGATTCGACTTCGCCAGCGCGATGACGCGCGCTATCGTGCGCTTGAGATCGCGTCCCTCCTTCTCGTAAATGCGATCGAACAGGTCGAGGTCACTCGCATAAACACGCCTGGCCAGGAGCGCCGCGTTGTTCAGCGTAACGCGCTCAGCATACAACGGATTGATGGTCTTGAATTGCGGCGCGATCTCGTTGACCAGCGCGACACGAGTGCGGGCATATACGGTATCGCGCGCACGAATGCGAGCCTCCCTGTCAGCCGGGTGTGCGGCGTACGCCGAATCGAGAGACTTGATCACTCTCGTCCAGAACCTCGCCAACAACTTGTCGTCCTCCCACTCCGCTTCCACTTTTGCCGCCGCTGCGTCCTGACCGCGCGACCTGAAGAATGCTGCGGCTCCGCGCGCGCCAACGAACATCGCAAACGATTCATTGAACGGTGCCTGACCCGATGCGTAGAAAGTGTTGTGGGTGAGCTCGTGAATCACCGTGTTCGCAAGACCAATCGAGTCACCTTTCAGCGTCGTGTTGAGCAAAGGGTCGTTGAAAAAACCGAGCGTGCTGAATGCGTCGGACGGCCTGACATACACATCCAGCCCATCGTCCGCGAGATCTCTCGCTTCACGCCTGGCAGCATCGAAATCGAAATAGCCTTTATACGGCACTCTTCCGACGATAGGAAACCACCACGTGTAGGGCCTAAGGGTGTCGCGGTAGGCGGCCGAGACGACGAGGACCAGGGTGTCGTGATCCAGTCGTGAATATGTCGTAAAACTGTCCTTCGCTCTCAGGTGAAGGCTGTCTTTTGCGTACTTTCGGGCCGCCAAAACGACCTTTAGCTTCTCGCGCGCCTCTTTCGGAGTCCTCGGATCGGCGATTATCTCAGATATAGGTTGGCGCCGACTCAATATTTTGGCCTCTTCCCACGCCCCGCGACTGAGGTAACAGGCTGTGGGAGCAGAGATTAGACACAAAACAGCGACAGCAGCCGCTATCGCCAGGAAACCGCGTCGCATATTCTTATCATGTGTCCTTCGTTCACCTCCACTGCCACTCCGAATACTCCCTTTTAGACGGCGCGAACCGCATCGATGATCTCATCGACAGGGCGCTGGAGTTCGAGCAGCCGGCCCTCGCCATCACCGATCACGGTAACCTTCATGGGGCGTGGGAGTTCCAGGAAAAGGCCAAGAAAGCCGGACTCAAGCCGATCATCGGCATGGAAGCCTATGTCGCGCCGGGCGATAGACGCGCCCGCGATCGCGTCGGCGGCGACCGCGGCAAACCTTACTTCCACCTCGTTCTCCTCGCCCAGAATTCGACTGGGTACAAGAATCTAGTCAAGCTCTCATCGCTCGCCTACACGGAAGGCTTCTACGCCAAGCCGCGCATGGATCGGGAGCTGCTCGCCAGGTACAACGAAGGAATTGTCGTGTCGTCGGCGTGCATGGCCGGCGAGATCGCGCATCATCTTCTCTGCGACGAGTACGATCAGGCTCGTGCAGTAGCGTCCTGGTACGCGGACGTCTTCCGCGATCGCTATTACCTCGAGGTCCAGGCGCACGACTCAGAAAACCAGGCGACACTCAACCGCCGCATTTTCCAGCTCGCCGAAGAGCTGAACCTACCGGTGCTCGCTACCAACGACGCGCATTTCCTCAACCGCGACGATCACAACGCGCACGACATCCTCCTCTGCATCGGACTCGGCAAGGATTTCTCCGACACCAACCGAATCCGCTACGACGAAGGCCTTTACTTCAAGAGCGCGCCCGAGATCGCCGAGTCCTTCCCCGGCCGCAGCGATGTCCTCGAGAACACCCTGCGCATTGCCGACGAGACGTCTATCCAGTTCTCGAAACAGTATCGCGTCCCCTCCTTCCCGCTTCCCGCCGGAATCGAGACCGAGAACGAGCTGCTGATCCGACTCGCCGAAGAGGGAGCACGCGAGCGTTACGGTGCGGAACTGCCACCGAATGTCCGCGAGCGGCTCGACTACGAGCTCGGAGTCATCACCAAGACAAGCTACGCCGGCTACATCCTCATCGTCGCTGACTTCATCAGAGCTGCGCGCGAAAAGGGAATTCCTGTCGGTCCCGGTCGAGGCTCCGCCGCCGGTTCGCTGGTCGCGTATGCACTGAAGATCACCAACGTTGATCCACTTGAATTCGACCTTCTCTTCGAGCGTTTCCTCAACCCAGACCGCGTCTCGATGCCGGACATCGACGTCGACTTTTGCTTCGAGCGTCGCGGCGAAGTCATCGAGTACGTGCGCCAGAAGTACGGACGCGATTCGGTGGGCCAGATCATCACGTTCGGTACGCTGAAGTCACGTGCGGCCATCAAGGATGTGGGGAGAACGCTGGGCTTCACGCCTTCCGAGACCGACTACCTCGCCAAGCTGGTCCCGAATCACCCCAACTTCTCGCTGAGCGTCAAGGAAGCGATCGAGCGGATTCCGGAGATCCGCGAGTTCTACACGACACGCAAGGACGACGGTCGCGAGGTGAAGGAGCGCAAGGAGCGCTATCGCCAGCTCCTGGACTATGCGATGAAGCTCGAAGGCCTCTCGCGTCACGCCGGTGTGCACGCGGCCGGCGTCGTCATCGCGCCCGGCCCGCTCGATGAGTACGTGCCGGTCTGCACGCAGCCCTCCAAAGGCGCTGGAGCGGGCAACGGCGCAGACGACTCCGTCGTCGTCACGCAGTATGACATGACTGCGCTCGAGCACGCCGGCATGCTCAAGATTGATTTCCTCGGGCTCACGACACTCACCGTCATTAGCGACACGCTGCGCTCGATCCGCGAGCGCACGGGCACTGCACCGGATCTGGACGCGCTGACGCTCGACGACGTCGAGACCTACAGAATGCTGCGTGCCGGCAGAACTGTCGGCGTATTCCAGTTCGAGTCGCCCCTGGCGACGGACCTGCTGAAGAGCATCCGCGCTGACCGCTTCGACGACCTCGTGGCTTCGAATGCATTGATGCGTCCCGGTCCGCTGGACGCCGGGATGCACCGCGTTTACATGCGCCGCAAACGCGGCGAGGAGCCGGTCAAATACATCCTGCCCGAGCTCGAGCCAATACTAAAGAGCACCTATGGCGTCATCACCTATCAGGAGCAGGTGATGAGAATCGCGCAGGCGCTGGCGGGTATCTCCCTCGCCGAAGCAGACGTCCTGCGGAAGGCCGTCGGTAAGAAGGACGCCGAGCTGATTCGGAGCGAACTGGGCAAGTTCATTGAGAAGTCGGTTGCGCGTGGGCACGACCGCGAGAGCATCGAGGAGATCGCGAGCCAGCTCGAGACCTTCGGCCGCTATGGCTTCGGCAAGTCGCACTCGGTCGCCTACTCGATCATCTCGTATCACACGGCTTGGCTCAAGACGCACCACCCAGCTGATTTCATGGCAGCGCTGATGTCGTCGCAGATCGGCGACACCGACAACGTCGTGAAGTACATCAACGAGGCGCGTCAGCTGCACGTGCCCGGCGCAAAGCAGCCGGGGCTCGAGATCCTTCCGCCTGATGTCAACGAATCAGGCTACAAGTTCACCGTAATTGGCGAGACGAAGATCCGGTTCGGACTCGGCGGCATTCGCAATGTCGGCCGCGCCGCTATCGACTCCATCATCAACGCGCGCCAGAAGGATGGTCCGTTCCGCTCTTTGTTCGATCTGTGCGATAGGATCGATCTGCGCGTGTGCAACAAGCGGGTGCTCGAAGCACTTGTCCACGCTGGAGCCATGGATTCCCTCGGCGGACATCGCGCGCAGCTGGCTGCGGCGCTGGATCTCGCGATCCGCGAGGCTTCGCTCAAACAGGATGACCTTATCACGGGTCAGGCGTCGCTCTTCGGCGCCTCACCTGACGAGACGCAGCGCGTAGAAACCACCCATGTGCTTCCCAATGTCCAGCCGTGGACCGAGTCGGAGCGCCTGGCAAAAGAGAAAGAGATTCTGGGATTCTATATATCAGGCCATCCGCTCGAGCGTTTCCGGACGGAGGCCGAGATTTTTGCAACGCACACGGTGGCCGACCTTGGGCGCTGGCGCCAAGAGCAGATGACGCTCTCCGTCGTCGTGACGAGCATCAAGCGCCAAATGAGCAAGAGAACCGGCTCCGAGTTCGCGCGGCTTACCATCGAAGATTTCTCCGGATCGGCGGAAGTGCTGATTTTCCCCGAGAAATGGGCGATTCTCAACGATCAGATCCGGACAGACGTACCAATGCTGCTCAGAGGCGCGTACGCGCGTCGTGATGAGAGCGCAGACAACCCCGCTTTCATTGTCGAGTCTGCAACCAAACTGGCCGAGATGCGGACCAACGGTAATGTGACGGTTGCCATCGACCTGGCGAAGGGCGCATACTCTGGCGATGTAATCTCCGACGTGCGCGCGATTGCCGAGACACACCCGGGATCGGCGCCGCTGGAGTTTCGCTGGAGTGACGGCACCGGGACACAGGCGCGTTTGCGCTCGAGGTCTCTGACATTGGCGGCCGATGGTGCAGCATTGAGCGCTCTGCGTAATATTTTGGGCGAATCTTCCGTTCGACTTCAACGGGGGAGCTGACCAGTGGCATCAGCAACACAACTCGAGTTCGAGAAGCCGATCGTCGAGCTGGAACGGCAGATCGACGAAATCAAGAGGACAGCGGGCGACAGTCAGATGAGCGTCGCCGAAGCAATCGAGCCGCTCGAGCGCAAGCTCGAAGACCTCCGCGAAGAAGTCTACAAGAACCTGACTCCGTTCCAGAGAGTTCAGGTCGCCCGTAATCCAAAGCGGCCGTTCACTGCGGACTACATCAAGCTCGCCTTCACGGATTTCATCGAGCTTCACGGCGATCGCGCCTACCGTGACGACGCCGCGATCATCGGCGGTTGGTCGCGTCTGGACGACGATACCGTCATGGTGATTGGCCACCAGCGCGGCCGCGACACCAAGGAGCAGCTGCGCCGCAATTTTGGTATGCCCCATCCCGAGGGTTACCGTAAGGCGCTGCGGTTGATGAAGCTCGCTGAAAAATTTCACGTTCCCGTACTCACGTTCATCGATACGCAGGGTGCGTGGGCCGGACTCGGCGCGGAGGAGCGCGGCCAGTCCGAGGCAATTGCGCGCAACCTTTACGAGATGAGTCAGCTGACCGTTCCGATCATCGCCACTGTGATCGGCGAAGGCGGGTCAGGAGGCGCTCTCGCGCTCGGCGTTGCTGATCGCGTACTGATGATGGAGAATGCCGTTTACTCCGTGATCTCCGTCGAGGGGTGCGCAGCGATTCTCTGGAAAGACGCCAAGAGTCCCGAGATGCGCGAGAAGGCAGCGGCCGCACTGCGCATCACCGCGCCGGAGCTACTCGAGCTCAAGGTAATCGACGAGGTGATCCCCGAGCCGAAGGGCGGAGCGCATGCAGATCACGAGACCGCGGCGAAGTCGCTACAGGCAGTTTTGCTCCGTCACCTCGAGGAGCTGCGCAAGATGCGCCCGGAAAAACTCGTGCGCCGCCGCCGGCAGAAGTTCCTCCGTCTAGGCGCGTGGTCCGAATAGTACGTGGCTCACCTCGTCGAAGTCGCCTTCAAGGGCAACCGTAAGGAGTTCTTTCTCTGGGATTATCCAGATCCGCCGCCACTCAACGCGGCCGTGATCGTCGATGTCGATCGCGGTGAGGACCTCGGTTACATCCACTCCCTCGGTGATCTCGCGCAAAAGAGAAATGGCGGGTGCTCTCACGGCTGCGGCACGTCGCTCCCGGAGCGCAAAGCGCTGCGACTTGCAACCGAGAAGGATCGCACAATCTCCAGGGACCTCGAGCGGCTGAACGAGGACGCGCGTCACAAGGCGATGGAGCGCGTGAAAGCAAACGGCCTTGGCATGAAGCTGTCCGACGCCGAATGGCAGTGGGACCGCAAGAAGCTGACGCTCTATTTCACTGCGGACAAGCGTGTTGATTTCCGGAATCTGGTCCGAGATCTCGCGTCGCTTTTTCGCACGCGCATCGAGCTCAAACAAATCGGAGTTCGCGACGAAGCCAAGCGATTAGATGGCATTGGTCGTTGCGGTCGGCAGTATTGCTCGGCGTCATGGCTACCCGAGCTTAGACCCGTAAACCTCGGCGTTGCCAAAGATCAGCGGCTGTCGCTGAATCCGTCGCAAATCTCCGGCGCCTGCGGACGTCTGATGTGCTGCCTGAGGTACGAACACGAATTCTACGTCCAGAGCCGCAAGCGCTTTCCCAAGGAAGGGAAGATCGTCGTCACCAGGCTCGGCGAGGAAAAAGTCGTAAGTGTCGACATCTTCCGCGAGCGGATCACTTTACGCGGCGTCGAAGGCGACATGCGCGCTCTCGCTCTCGCCGACTTCAAGCAGGAGACAGAGCAGCTAGCCGGCGCAGCGGTTGCCGTCGCGAACGGTGAGGAGGATGAGAGCGCACCCGAAGGAATTCGCCCCGAGGAAATTTCACCCGAGCTGCTTTACACGGCGGAGCATCCCGTCTTCGTTCCCGCTTCCCGCCTCCCGCTTCCCGCTTCCCCCGATGTCGCGCCGGGCACCAACGGTCGCGACGAAGGATCGGCCAAGCGTCGTCGCGGACGACGCGGTGGTCGACGCGGGCGCGGAGGCGACGAACCGAATTCAGCGGGCGGCCACTAATTGGCGAAGTACTTCCTCACCACGGCAATCGATTACGCCACCGCTGATCCACACCAGGGTCACGCTTTCGAGAAAATCGGCGCCGACGTCATAGCCCGTTATCATCGCCTCAAGGGCGACGACGTTCATTTCCTGATAGGAATGGACGAGCACGGCCAGAAAGTCGCGCAGACCGCCACCGAACGAAAAGTCTCGCCGCAGGAACTGGTCGATGCAGTAGCAGAGAGCTCGGAACAGATCTGGGGTCTGCTCGGAATCTCGTACGATCAATTCATTCGCACGACTGATCCTGCCCACAAGGCGGGCGTGAAGAGATTGATCGAGCAGATCTTCGACAATTCTCCGAACGACTTCTACGAGAAGTCGTACGCCGGCTGGTACTGCGTGGGCTGTGAGTCCTTCAAGCAGGAGAACGAGATCGCCGACGGCAAATGCATCCTGCATCCAACGCGGACTCTGGAGTGGGTGGAAGAGAAAAACTGGTTCTTCCGTCTCAGCGCGTATGCCGATCGTCTGAGAAAGCTCGTATCGAGGGAGGACTTCCTTCAGCCCAAGTCGCGTCGCAACGAGATTCTGGCCCTCATCGACTCCGGACTCGAAGATATTTCCGCGAGCCGCAGTCGGTTCTCGTGGGGTGTTCCGTTCCCACGCCCCGGAAGCAGCGGTGAAGTGCAAACGACTTACGTCTGGTTCGACGCGCTACCTAACTATCTCACTGCAACCGGATTTCCGAATCCCGATTTTGAGAAGCTCTGGCCTGCCGACCTGCACCTGATTGGGAAGGACATCACCCGCTTTCACGCGGTGATCTGGCCGGCGATGCTCATGGCCGCGGGGCTCGCGCCTCCAAAGCGCATATGGGTACACGGTTTCGTTTTGGTGGGCGGTTCCCGTGTCAGCAAATCGGCTGGTGGCAATCTCGATTTGCGGGATGCGATCGGTCGGTACGGTCCCGACGCGTTCCGCTATTTCCTGATGCGCGAGGTGCCGTTCGACGGCGACGGCAACTTTTCGTGGGAGCGGTTCGAGCAGCGCTACAACGCCGATCTCGCCAACGCGCTTGGCAATCTTGCCAGTCGGACCATCTCGATGGTCGAGCGGTATTTCGATGGAACTGTGCCGAAGGGTGCTCGTAACGAGATCGACGAAGCAGACGCAAAGGATCTGGAGGCGTACCACTCATCGATCGGCCCAAAAGGATTTCTGCTCCACGACGCACTAAAAGCTGTGTGGCAGACCGTTGCGCGCGGCAACGAGTACGTTGATGGCCAGGCGCCGTGGAAGTTGGCAAAGGATCCGGCGAAGCGCGCCGAGCTCGAGAGCACGCTCGCGACGTTGGTGAGACAACTGGCGCGACAGGCAGTTTATCTATTTCCCTTCATCCCAGGAAAAGCGGAGGAGCTCTGGAAGTCGCTCGGGGCACCAGGTGCGCTGGAGAAGATGCGGTTCAAGCGCGTGGAGAAGCTCGATCCGACTGGTTGGACGGTGCAGAAAGGTGCACCGATGTTTCCCAAAGCCGAGCCGGTGCAGGCGTAGTAGCGACGTTGGACGTGCAGACGAAAAAAGGGGCGTCCGAAGACGACCCCTTTCTTCTTTTTCTTTGACGTTCCGTTAGCCGTCGATGTTCGGGTACCGACGCTGTTTGAAGCGTCGCATCAACGAAGTGTAAGGGTTATTGCCGAGTGGTAACTGCGATCACTCCGCCCATATTCCCCGTCCCGAACTTGGTGGTCGCCTCCCACGAGCGATAAAGGCGAATCGTCGCGACCTGCGACGCCGGAATTGTGCGAAGGCTGCTCAGTGGGCCGAACTCCTGCCCGTCGACGTACACCGTCGGGTAAGGTTGGGACTTCCTTTTGTCGAAGCTCGTTTCACCGCGATAGCTGAGAAAGTTGGCGCGAAGTTTCTGTATTACGTCGTACGCTGTGGGCGCTCTCGACGCTTCGATTTCCTCTTCGGTGATTAGCTGATTATCCTGACCCCGTCTCGAG
>DASWCI010000225.1:0-3464 GCA_036390195.1 Gemmatimonadaceae bacterium | reverse complement strand
CCAGTGACTGGACGAGACAATCACCGCAGAGCGCAGACGCGTACGAAGCCCTGGCGGATATTCTGGAAGCGCGGGGAGAAGTTTCAGAACGTTCCGGCAGGCCGTCGGCGCTCGCCGCACTCATCACCGCGCGTCACCTGTCAGCGAGTGATATCCAGCGCTTAAGACTCTCCGCCAGTGAAGTAAGGTTGCGACTCAAGAGGTCGGAGTTTTCCCAAGCCAGAGCGCTCGCGGATTCATTGCTTGCAAACCATCCCATGACGAATCCAGACGACGCGGGGGAATTGATCGGGTTGGCCGCACTGACCGGTCGTATAAATCAAACGGCACAACTAGCTCGCTATAGCGAGCGCACTCCCATTGCAGATCAGGTATCGATCCCGCCCCCGTTGGCGGAAGCAGCTGCGAATCTGTATGCGCACGCTGCCCTGGGTGCATGCGGCGACGCGGTAGAATCCCTTCAAGGTGGCTTGGAGCGAGCGCTTCAGAGCTATGTCTCAGAAGTCAAACGGGACGGCGTCCGGGCTCTCCTCGCCGATCGATCATACAGCATGCTGGCTCCGTGCACTCGAGCCCAAAGTGCGCGGCGTATTCAGGACACGCACGATAGGCTGTATCGCATCCAGCGGGCATTCGCGCACAATGACCTCCGCACGGTGCGAGCGACGTTCGATAGCCTGGCGGTGATGAGACGCAGTTCCCGCCCCGGTGATTTGACACTCGATTACACATATCAGGAGGCGTGGCTGAAAACGGCGATGGGCGATACCGCGGCCGCAATTCGCCAGCTTGACTTGGCGCTCAGCTCACTACCGACACTGAACGCTGTCGCATTAAAGGATCCAGGAGTAGCAGCAGCCGTGGGACGCGCCATTGCCCTTCGCGCGGAGTTAGCCAACGACGCACATGATGCCGCAACGACTAGACGGTGGGCATCGGCGCTCGTAGCGCTCTGGGAAAACGCTGACAAGCCGCTTCAGCCAACAGTCACCCGGATGCGGCAACTCGCCGCAACAAAGCAATCGTAGCGCTTCAATACTCGGCACTCCAACCAGGGGGAATGATGTCCAGCTATAAGCAGCGGCGATTGGCGGTAGCCCTACTCGGAGTTGCGATTTTTGGTACGGTTGAAGGTTGTACCTCAGTTTGCAACTGTCCGAACGAAGCGTTATCGAAAAGTTTCCGGCGAGCCGCTAAAGGCGGTGGATACGTCACTCTTGACGTAACGATCCGGCCGGGTGCAGTTCCCGACTGGAACATTCCGCCGCGAGTTCCCGACACCATCGCTTTTATTTCCAACCGCGGAGAAGGAGGCAAGAACGAGAAACGATACGATTTGAAACCGAGCAGTATAGCCCAATACGTGCTTGTGCTAAGTCGAGACCCTTCGCCTAGCGTCGGCAACCTCTGGTCACTTTACGAGCGGGGCCAGACCAACCCCCATCGTACTGGGCACGTTGCGCCCTGTGAGGCGTACCACCCTCCTTACCCGAGAGATCTAGGCTTTCGGGACTGCGTGCTTCCGGTAAAGTACGACCCACGAGAAACGGCTTTTCAATTGCCTCCCGCAAGCGTGATTTTCGCCTCGTACGTTATGCAGGGCCATCAAGGATTGCCGCCCGAGGATGCGGCCGTGTGGATTTCGTGCAACTCTGGCTGCTGCTCGCTCGGCATTTGATTCCGCTTTTCCGAGCATTGAAAACGCCTGGGATCGCCCAGGCGTTTTCATTTTTCTCCTGAGCGAAGCATGAGCGCGAAAGTTTCTATCGTCGTCAACCCGACGGCGGGCCGCGGACAGGGAGCAAAGAAGCTCGAGTCAGTCGTCGCAGCATTTGGAGGAATTAGCAACGTAGACCTCTTAGCAACGCGCGACCGCGCGGAGGAGCACGCGTTGACGCGCGCTGCAATAGCGCGCGGTGCTACGGTAATTGTGGCGCTAGGCGGCGACGGAACTTGCGCGAACATAGCGCAGGCGATCCTGCACGCGCGATCTAACTGCGCACTCGCCGTCGTTGCCGCCGGAACAGGAAACGACTTTGCGAAGACTCTTGGTGTTATCGGCTACAAGCCGGCACACATCGCCGCGTTGGTCAAGCGTGAAAGCCCACGACGAATAGACGTTGGTATCGCTGACGGCCACTTCTTTCTGAACAGCTGCGGTTTCGGATTTGATCCCTCGGTGCTCGAGGCGAGCAATCGAGTCCGTTTTCTCAAGGGTGACGCTGTCTACATCTACTCAGCGCTGCGACAGCTATTCAGCTATCCAGGCGTTGACGTCTCGACCAACGGCGTCGCCAGAGTCAAGCGCGGTCGCATGCTGATGATCACTGTTTCAAACGGACGCTTCCTCGGCGGCGCGTTCAGGATCGCCCCACACGCATCTGTCCTGGACGGCAGACTCGACGCGTGCTTCTTCAGTGACGCCAATCTCGTTGAGCGTGTAAGACTCTTTGCCGGCGCAATGCGAGGAACGCATTTGGGAATGCCATCGGTGTCGAGCGCCAGTGTTCGAGAACTGGCGCTGACGTTTACCGACGAACCGAAGATGGAAATGGATGGCGAGCTCCGTACGGCGCGCTCGCGGACAGTGGAACTGAAGTGCGTCCCGCGCGCACTTTCAGTCGTAGCGGCGCCCGGCGCGCTCGTCTGAGCGCTTTCCGCTAAATCGGCGGAATCGTCAGCACGACGGTGTCACCGGGCGCGACCGTTATCTCCTGACTGACCGACGCGCGAGTCCCACCGATGGGGTCGGCGACGAACCGAAGTGGTGTAAGTCCGCTGACTAGACTCGCTGGTACCGTGAAGTTTGTCTTGGTGTTTCCGGTCGCGGTTCCCAGACGCACGCGCTGCGAGCTGCGCGCGGCGTATACGTTCATGTCAAGGAAACCCTGGTTGTCGACCTCAAGAACCGTCGGACCGGTTGGCTCGGAAGTGCCTGAGCCGCGAGAAAATGCATTGCACGCACCAGTGCTGATAAGCAAAAGGGCGAAGACCATTGATCGGGTTTTCATGGTGAGGCCTGCTGCGAGCAGTTGATTGAGTGGCCACTTGGGGGGCATAATGCGTTCCATTTATCTCGAGCGTAGGTTTGAGGTGGGATGCTCAAGCCTTTGATAATCGGAATTGCCGGCGGATCCGGCTCCGGAAAATCGACTGTTGCAACGAACGTCGCCGATTTACTGACGACGGCGTCTGTCGCGTTCATCGATATGGATGCCTACTACAAGAATTTTCCGGGACTCACCCTCGAGGAGCGAAAGAAACTCAACTGGGATCATCCCGACGCGTTTGATTACGACTTGCTGTGCGAGCACCTCGAGGCGCTGAGCAGGCGGAAGGCGATCGACAAGCCGGAGTACGATTTCGTCACGCACCTGAGGCGTAGAGAGCACACTCGCGTTGAGCCAGCCGATGTTGTCGTGATCGACGGCATTCTGCTCTTCGTCGACGACAGGGTTCGAGAG
>DASWCI010000224.1:0-1608 GCA_036390195.1 Gemmatimonadaceae bacterium | reverse complement strand
TGGAATATTCGAATGACCCTGCGCGTCGGGCTTTGCCAGCAGAGTTTGAATGACGTTGATCCCCGCCGCTGCGAACGCGTTCGCCGATGCGGCCATGTAGAGTCTCCAGACGCGGAAGGTGTGATTTCCCACCAGCGCCATCGCATCGCGACTCTTCTCCTCGAGCGATTTCACCCAGTGCCGCAGCGTCATCGCGTAGTGCTCGCGCAGACTCTCGATATCCCGTACCTCGAATCCCGACGCCTCCGCCGCCGAAATGACATCGTGCGCGGCGGTGAGCTTCCCATCAGGAAATACGTAGGTGTCGATGAACGCGTCCGCCTTCCAGAGCTTCTTGAAGATTCTTTCGCGCACCGACTTCGGCCGAGCTTCTCTGAGGCTGACGATGCCATGATTGAGAAACAGCCCACCGGGGCTGAGCGCGCGGAACGCGGACTCGAAGTAAACTCGCAAGTGGCTGAGGCCAACGTGCTCGACCATCCCAATGCTAGAGATCTTGTCGTAGCCATCTCCCTCGACCAGCGTGCGATAGTCACGGATAGCCACCCGGCATCGGTCGGCCAAGCCTGCCTGCGCGATTCGCTCCTTTGCGAGCGACGCCTGATTCTCACTCAGCGTTATCCCCGTCGCGTCGACGCCATAGTGCTCGGCGGCGTGCATGATGAGGCCGCCCCAACCACAGCCAATGTCGAGCAAACGCTCACCGGGCTTCAGACGAAGCTTGCGACAGATCAGATCGAGCTTCGCTTCCTGCGCGACATCGAGTGTGTCATCGGGTGAGCGGAAATAGGCGCAGGAATAGACCATCCGGCGATCGAGCCAGAGCTTGTAGAAGTTGTTTCCGACGTCGTAGTGAAAGCGGACGGCTGCCGCATCGCGCACCGGCGTGTGTCGAGGCCAAAGCTTTTTGGCGCGTTCCGGGAATCGTGCATCGGCGAGATCGTCGTCCGCTTTGCCGGGAAGCCGCAGCACCAGTCCTATCAAGCGCGCGACCTGGAGCGGCGACTTGAGCCGGTCGCCAATTGCTTCGGACAAGTTCGACGCGGCTTCCATGCTGCCGTCGATTTCAACATCGCCACTGAGATACGACTCGGCTATCGACAGCTCGCTCGGGGGGAGCAGCATCCGTCGCAACGCCGCCGGTCGATTGAGCACGAACGTGAAGGGTGGACGCGCATTGCTGCCGCGATCGATCGAGCCGTCCCAGAACCGTAGGTCGAACGTACGCTCGTGCGGCTCGCCGAAGAGCGCCGCGAGCACTGCCCGGCAGCGTGACAGTGCGCCGTCGTAGGCGCGCGATTGCACGGTCTCGAGTTCGGCGTGGGCGGTCGACATGAGCATCAAGCCAAGTTGCGCAATCCTGTCCTGCAAGTCTCGCGACGCGAGATGATCAGAGATTGAAGAAAGTGTATGCAGCAATCAACTTGTCCCTCCCCCTCCACTCGAGCGCGGAACTGGTACGGGCGTGTCGAGGGACCGCCACAAGTACCACGATGCAACCGTGCGATATGGTGCCCATTTCGCACCGATCTTCTTTACTTTCTCCGGCGTAGGCAACTTCCGCAAGCGATACGCCTTCTGAATCGCTTTCTGAACGCCCAGATCCAG
>DASWCI010000223.1:0-2157 GCA_036390195.1 Gemmatimonadaceae bacterium | reverse complement strand
AATCTGCGAGCTGACACCCGATGGGAGGATCGATCTCGATTTTCTAAGCGGCCTGCTCAACGAGCGAACGAAAGTTGTCGCATTCAATCACGTCTCGAATGCGCTGGGAACAATCAATCCGATAACTGAGATCGCTCGACTGGTACGAGAGAAAACCGATGCAATACTAGTCTGCGACGGCGCCCAAAGCGCTCCACACTTTCCCGTTTCATTCGATTCGTTGGGCGTCGACTTTTACGCCTTCAGTGGTCACAAGATGCTGGGGCCGATGGGAATCGGCGGCCTGATTGGAAAGCGCGAAATGCTCGAGGAGATGTCTCCGTATCAGACGGGCGGCGACATGATCGAGCTTGTGCACGACGATCGCACGACGTGGAATATTCTGCCACTCAAGTTCGAGGCGGGGACTCCCAACGCGGCGAACGCCGTCGGTCTCGCTGCGGCGGTCGAATACCTCGACAACATCGGAATGGATCGAGTGCTGTCGCACGAGCGCGCTCTGATGTCGGCGGCACAGAAGCGGCTTGCTGCGATTGAAGGTCTTCACATTTACGGGCCACCGCCGAGCGAGCGCAGCGGCGTACTGAGCTTTACGCTCGGTGATGTGCATCCGCACGACATTGCGACGATACTCGACGGCGAGGGCGTGTGCATCCGCGCCGGCCATCACTGTGCGCAGCCCTTGATGCGCCGGCTCGACGTCACCGCAACCGCGCGGGCGTCGTTCTACGTGTACAACGACGAGAGCGACATCGATGCGTTGGTCGCAGGGATTCTGAAGGCGAGAGAGATCTTCGGATATGTGCCGGTTTAGCGCATTCCACTTGATAGTGAGACACAATGGCGCGAGCTAGGAGCTCTGCCGAAATTGGCGCGCTCTATCAGGAGATGATTCTTGATCATTACCGGAGGCCGCGCAACAAGGGGACGCTCGAGAATCCCGACGCATCGGTGGAGATAAAAAATCCTTTGTGCGGCGACGAGATCGGCCTTCAGGTCGCGTTCGATGGCGACAGCGTCAGCGATCTCAAATTCTCGGGCCGCGGATGCTCGATCTCACTGGCGTCGGCGTCGATGATGACGCAGCTGGTGAAGGGCAAGAGGACCGAGGAGATCGATTCGATCAGGAAGCAATTCCGCGACCTGATGCTCGGTGACTCCTCCGCAGCGGATGACCCGCAGCTGGGCTCGTTGCGGGCGCTTTCAGGTGTGGCAAGATTTCCGGCGCGAGTGAAGTGTGCGCTGCTGGCGTGGAACGCGTTGGAGAGCGCCTTGGCGGAGCGACACTACTAGAGGTGAATGGAAACCCGTGACGGTATCCACCGTGTTTCGGCAAGCAAAATCTCAAAGCGTGCTTACTGCTATCGCTATACTCTGGGCGACAGGAGTAGCGTCGTTTTTCCTATTCGCGCCGACATACCAAACGGCGTTTGGCAGCTACAGTCTTAACACACCTGCATCCGAAGTAGCCAGAACTGAGATTAGGGGCCACGCCACTGGACTCGAAGTAAATGGGCCTCATATCATTTTTGTGCTGAGCATTCCTATCCTATTCGCTCTCTTGCCCTTGGCGTTTCAAAGGCATCGCCGCGCGGCATTGTTGGGCGCGGCAGCGCTCACACTTTGTTTTTGTAGTTTGGGCGCTTTATCCGTAGGCGTGTTCTATTTGCCTGGCGCGCTGCTCTTGCTACTCGCCGCGGCCACAACACAGGCAGAGTCGGAGCGTGTCGTTTAAAGAGCTTTCCAACAGATGAGCGACTACAAAGCGCGCGCGACTCAGCCCGCTCTCTTGGGTCCTTCTCGGCCAAGGTTGCGCCGCCGGTCGCGACGGGTGCAACGTTGCACCCGTCGCGCTGTAATCAGCGATTATCGTCCATGATCGAGCTGCCCGCGAATCTCGCCGCCGGGAAAGTCTCCCGGTCCGGTGTTGGGCCCATCGACGCCGTCGTTCGTGTGCACGTTGACATAGGTGAGACCCGCGCGCATCGCATTAAGCAGCGGCGTGCCGTCAGGACAGACGACTCCCGTGGGCGAGAACGTTCCCGAAGCGAGTACGCCGTTCTGCGGTCCCGCTCCGCTCGGCCCGGGAGCCCCCACGGGTCCGATGACAGGATACAGCCACATCCGGATGGGTCCATTCGTGCCGGCAGGACCACA
>DASWCI010000222.1:0-4974 GCA_036390195.1 Gemmatimonadaceae bacterium | reverse complement strand
GGACTTTCTGTCGATGACTGCGACGCTCTCTGCCCTTAGAATCGATTCATCGAACGCCGTTTCGAGAATTACCGCGGCGCTACGCGCGCAACTCGCGTCGAGCCTCAAACGTCGTGGCCTCGTCGTCGGCATGAGCGGCGGAGTTGACAGCTCGGTCTGTGTCGCGCTTGCGGTGGCTGCTGTCGGGCCGAAGCGTGTATTGGGACTGTTCATGCCAGAACGAGAAAGCGATCCGGAAAGCCTGCGCATCGCAAGGTCCTTCGCTGCTGACCTCGGCATCGAGCACACGACTGAGGACATCGCGCCGATCCTCGAAGCCACGGGATGTTACCGGCGCCGAAACGAAGCAATTCGGCGTGTCGTGCCGGAATTCACCGACGACTGGGGTTGCAAGCTTGTTCTGCCGCCGGATCGCCTGGACGCCGACCGGCTGAACATTACATACCTGGTGGTGCAGCAGCCGGGCGGCACGATGCATCGCGTTCGCCTGCCAGCCGCCGAATACAGAGAGATTGTTGCCGCATCGAACTTCAAGCAACGCGTACGAGCGATGCTCGAGTACTACCATGCCGATCGTTTGCACTACGCTGTCGTCGGCACGCCCAATCGCCTTGAATACGATCAGGGGTTTTTCGTGAAGGGAGGCGATGGACTCGCCGACGTGAAACCGATAGCTCACCTGTACAAGAGCCAAGTCTATCAATTGGCCGAGTACCTCGGTGTGCCCGTCTCAGTCACTTCTCGGCCGCCCACTACAGATACGTTTTCGCTGCCACAATCGCAGGAAGAATTCTACTACAACATGCCGACGCAGACGCTCGACATCGTTCTGCATGCGCGCAATGAGGGACGCGCGGCGGACGATGTCGCTCAGGAGATCGGTTTCACCGTCGAGCAGGTCGAACGCGCGTACGCCGACATCGATCAGAAGCGCGTGACTACGCGCTATCTGCATCTCGGGCCGCAGTTGGTTGAGCAAGTCGTGACGAGCAGTTCGCCCGGGCCGGTCTGATGTGTGGAATCGCGGGGATTGCGAGGCAATCACGAGCAGGGGTCACGCTCGATTCACTCGGGCGGATGGCTGCAGCGATCCGGCACCGTGGACCCGACGGCTACGGCTTTTACGTTGGACGTCGCGTCGGTTTGGCGCACGTGCGTCTCAGTATCATCGATCTCGCGGGTGGCGCGCAGCCGCTGACGAATGAGGACGGACAGATCGTCGTGTCCTACAACGGTGAGATATACAACCATCCCGAGCTTCGCCGGCAGCTCGAAGAACGCGGTCATGTCTTCCGCACTCACTCGGACACGGAAGTACTCGTTCACGGCTACGAAGAATGGGGGACGGAAGTTCTCCATCGGCTGAACGGTCAGTTCGCGTTCGCGATCTACGACAGGAATCGCGAGACGGTGTTCGTCGCGCGCGACCGGTTCGGTGTGAGACCGCTGTTCTATGCGCAGCGCAATGGTAATTTCTATTTCGGGTCCGAGATCAAGGCAGTTCTTGCCAGTGGTGAAGTGGAGGCCACGCTCGATCAGCGCGGTTTGGACGAGGTGCTCACCTTCTGGGGTGCGCGGCCTCCGCGCACAGCGTTCGACGGCATTGCCTCGCTGGAACCCGGCACCTACGGCATCTGGAAGGATGGAGCGCTTTGGCTCCGCCACTATTACGAGCTCGACTACCCTGAAGCTGCGGACGAGCCTGTCGACGTAATCGAGCAGCTCGACGAGATCATGCTTCGCAGCGTCGGAATGAGAATGCGCGCCGACGTGCCAGTGGGCGCGTACGTGAGCGGGGGACTGGACTCGTCAATCACGGCTTCGCTGGCGGCAACCGCTTCGCCGCACACGCTCCGCAGCTTTTCGATCGCGTTCGAGGACCCTCGCTTCGACGAGAGCGTTTACCAGCGCGAGGTTGCCGCCGCGATCGGCAGTATCCATGAAGTTGCTTCGATTGGGTCGCAAAGCATCGCGGAAATTTTCCCGAAAGTCCTTTGGCAAAGCGAGACTCCGCTTCTTCGAACCGCGCCTGTCCCGATGTATCAGCTGGCCAAGCTGACGAAGCAGTCGGGGATCAAGGTCGTGCTTACCGGTGAGGGGGCCGACGAGCTTTTTCTCGGCTACGATTTGTTCAAGGAAGTTTCGGTGCGTCGGTTTTGCCTGCGACGTCCGGAATCGGTGTATCGGCAGCGACTCTTCGACCGATTGTATCCCTATCTCTCGGTGCCTAATCGGGGAGGGGAATTCTGGCGTCGCTTCTTCCTGGAAGCGGGACAACCAAGTGACCCGCTTTTTTCGCACCTGCCGCGCTTCCTTCTCAGCTCTCGGATCAAGGAGTTCTACACTCCCGAGTTCAGGAAGGGGCTTGGGGGGATCGATGTGATCGCAGAGTTGCGGGCGTCGCT
Organism: Gemmatimonadaceae bacterium; assembly: GCA_036390195.1. Classification (GTDB taxonomy): domain Bacteria; phylum Gemmatimonadota; class Gemmatimonadetes; order Gemmatimonadales; family Gemmatimonadaceae; genus UBA4720. The sequence continues at coordinate 2,569 of DASWCI010000222.1, read as the reverse complement.
GCCGACCAGGTTCTTCGCCTGGTCGCCGCTGAACCGGGCTGCATACCTCGAGATGACAACGCTGCTGTCGACCTACCTCCTAAGCTCACAGGGGGATCGAATGGCGATGGCGCACGGAGTTGAGGGACGGTTTCCGTTTCTCGATCACCGGCTGTTCGAGTTTGCAGCAGCACTTCCAACCGGGTCGCGACTGCGGGGGCTGCGCGAGAAGGAAGTCCTCCGCCGCTGGGCAGCGCGAGTGCTACCACCTCGTATCAAGGCGCGCGGGAAGCAGCCATATCGCGCTCCCGATGCGCCAAGCTTCTTTACATCCGGTGCGCCCGAGTGGATAGCGGATCACCTCACCCCCGATGCGTTGAAGCGCGTCGGAGTGTTCTCGCCTGTGGCGGTCGCCGGTCTCCTCCGCCGCTGCCGCTCAGGACTCGCGACGAGCTTCAGAGAGAACCAGGCGATGGTCGGCATCCTTTCAACGCAGTTGTGGCACCACCAGTTCATAGAGAGCGCGCATCGCGTCGTTCCGTTGGGGGCTGGCAAAGCATCGGTTCTTCTCGGCGACAACGTGCCAATCCTTACTTGAACATCAATTTCCCGAACCCGCCAATGCACAGCACTGAAATCATCGACGCCGACGCACCTACGATTGAATCCGACCCCGCACCCGGCATCTCGGAAGCGGCGATCGTGTCTAGAGTGCGGTCTTTCGTTCACGAGAATTTCCTTTACATGATGCCCGACTTCGAGCTCGCAGATGACGACCGCCTGTTGGAGAAGGGAGTCGTCGACTCCATGGGCATTGCCGAGATGATCTCGTTCATCGAAGCCGAGTTCGGGGTATTCGCTACTGAGGCCGAGATCAGCGAGGCGAATTTCGGGTCGCTTCGCGCGATTGCTCGTTTCGTTGCCGCGAAGCGGCCATACACCGTGGGCTAGGTCGATTCGAAGCCAATGTGGAGTAAACCTGTTGCGATCATGATCGCCGCATCTCTGTCCGTGCCGTTGTCGCGGATCGACGCGCCCGGACCCCAGTCGAGACACGTCGAAAGCTGGCGCGCGGTAGCACGACGCGCTGTTTACTTCGGTCATCAGTCGGTGGGGGCCGACATCGTAGATGGGATCGAGCATCTCAACAAAGAGCTCGCCCTCGGCTTGCGCATCGTTCAGACTTACGAGCCCCGTGCGGTCGCCCATCCGGCGTTCGTGCACTTTCTCGCCGGCGTAAACCAGAATCCGCTGTCGAAAAACGTAGCCATGCTCAACATTCTTGCCGCGCGTCCTCGTGCCGATAGCGCGATCGTGCTGCTGAAGTATTGCTATGTGGACATCGACCGCGACACTGATGTCCAGGCTTTGTTCGCGTCGTACCGCACCGCGGTCAGCCAGATTCGCTCACGCTATCCAGATGTCACCATTGTGCACACGACAGTGCCAGTGACCACCGTCGAAAGTGCCCTCGAGGGACAAGTGAAGCGCCTGCTGGGAAGAGGCTCGGTGCGTCAGGATGCCATCGCCCGGCAACGCTACAACGCGCTCGTACGCGCCGCATTTGCGGGACGAGAGCCGCTCTTCGACATAGCGCGTGTCGAGGCAATGAGCTCCGACGGAAGCCGCTCGGGGTTTGTGATTAATGGTCAGAGAATCGAAACGCTAGCACCGGAGAATACGCGTGACGGGGGCCACCTCAACACTCGCGGCCAGAGAATGGTCGCGAGCGAGCTGCTCAATGTTCTCGCAGGAGCAATCAGAGATTAAATGAGTACCCGACGCTCTGCCTTCGCCAAGCCGCTGGTTCACCAGCCGCCTGGGGTTTATGAACCGTTCAAACTTTGTCTTATCCGGCTGCTTCGAGTGTCGCTAGGATTACTCCCCGACCGCTGGCTTCGTGACAACCGCTGGCTCGCCTCACTCTCGGAAAAACTGGAATTGGCCGACTGGTGGCGCACCGACGGGCTCGCCTATAGGGTGTTGCGCGCGAGAAAGATGGGAATGAAAGTGGGCGAGCGATGCAGGCTGTACTCGCTGCAGATCGCCTCGGAAGCCGAGCTTGTCGAGCTTGGCGACGACGTGATCGTGTCGGGCGACGTGATGTTCGTTACCCACGACGGTGCCATCCACGCGGCGCGCGACAAGTTTCCCAACGCTAACGGACACTACGGTCGGATCCGAATCGGCAACGGCTGCTTCCTCGGTATGCGTTCGACGATACTCCCCGGGGTGGAGCTTGGCGACGACTGCGTTGTGGCCGCGGGCGCGACCGTGATGGACAGCTTCCCTGCAAACTCAGTTATAGCGGGAAACCCGGCCACGTATGTCTGCTCGACGTCCATCTACATGGAGCTCAGACGCCACAGCGTCGCCACCATTTACGATGCGCTCTATCCTTTCCCTTTGAAAATGCCGCCGGATTTGCTCGCAGCCCGGATGGCGAATGTTCCCTACAAACTTCCCCGTCGCCGTGAGAAGCGAGGCCCTCCATCGATAACTCCAAATCCGGACTTCCGCGGAAACGGAGTCGCTGGGCTTCATCGGCACGATCAGGCCGAGGAAGCGGGTAAGTGACGCTTTCGCTGGC
>DASWCI010000221.1:0-2258 GCA_036390195.1 Gemmatimonadaceae bacterium | reverse complement strand
GCCTCGGCAGCTCAGGATCAATTCGCTTGGTGATGTCGCGGTAGGCACGGACGAGCGCGGCCGAATCCGTGTAGAAGAACTTCGGATCCGTGCGCAGCATGTTGGTGAACGCCGCGAAATCACCTGTGAATCCCGTCGCCGCAATGAGGCTATCCATTTGCGTGCGGATCCGCCGCACTTCAGACAGACCGAGATCATGGATCTCTTGTGGAGTTCGGGTCGTGGTCGTTTGAACCTTGACGTTGTACGCGTACCACGCCGCGCCATCGGGTAGCGCGCTCATTCCAATCGTCTCCCGCGAATGCGGGATATAGGCAGTGACGAGATAGCGCCGCAGTCGCTGGAACGCTGGTCGGTCCAGCTCGTTGTACACTCGCACCGCCTCGGCACGCACGGGCGCTCTCTCGCTCTCAGGCATTCCAGCGGGAAAGCGAGTGAAAGGAGCGAGCAGCGCACTTTCGAGTGGCTCGTCGGGAATCAGGTTCGTCATCTGCGCCGGCACATCACGCAGCGTGATGCGTGGCGGAGTTATGCGGCGCTTGATGCCGCTGTCGAGCAAGGCAATCGTCTGATCGACGACGGCGGGAAGCGCGCGCAGTCGCGCGACGATGTCGGTGTAATCCTTAACATTTGACGCGGGCATCGAGCCGATGGTCGAGGCAGCGTACTGAGGGCCATCGCGCTGTGTGATCTGGATAAGATCGTCCGGGAATCGTTGGCCTTCGATCGCTTCGTCGACCCTGCGCTTGAAGATGTCGTAACTCAATTGGTCGGCGGCGTTCAATCGAGAGCGATCGATCGCGCGCACGATAGCGAGCTCACTCTTCACATTTGCGCGCCGGCGGTTGATTGCGGCGACCGAGAGATCTGTCCAGCGATCGTTCTGCCCCGGATAGCCGGTGTACGTCGCGAATTCGGGATAGACGACGTTGTTGTACTCCCAATCGAGATCGAACAGTTGATGAAGCCTCGCACTGTCGCTGAATCCGGTCGCGGTGGCGAGCGCAGCGAAGCGGCGCGGGAAGTTCTGGGGAGTATCGTCTCTCTGCGCCGAGACCAAACCGGGAACGAGTAGCACAATCGACAGCCAGCGGAGCGGCATTTTGTTCTCCCCCCCTTCACACCATGAAAGCGATGTCGGACGCGCTTGTCGGATACGCGTATATCATGTGCGACAAGTCAGATGCGCTGAGATTATTTCGGATCGCAATGGCAAAAAGATTTATGACTTCTTCGGCGTGTGGGCCAAGAAGATGAGCACCCAGTATTCGATTCGTGCCTTCCTCTGTTATCGTCTTGTACATTGCCGCGCTCTCGAGAACTCGGCGGTTGGATAACCAGTTTCGCGTGTCCTCTGATTTGACGCGCACTTTGAGACCGTTACGCTTCGCCTCTTCCTCGGTGAGACCCACGGCTGCGAGAGGAGGTGTCGTGAACACGACGCTCGACACTCCGCTATAGTCGGGAGTTTTATGATTTCCGTGCAGCAGATTCGAGGCAACGACGATGCTCTGGTGCCCGGCAACAGGAGTCAACGGCAGTGCTCCGGGCGACGCGACAGCATCGCCGGTCGCATAAACTCTGGGATTCGTCACACTTTGAAGCCAGTCATTCACTTCGACGGCTCCGCGCGCATCGGTCCGGACATCTGCTCGCGCGAGGCCAAGCTCGCTGGTCTTGGGAATCCTACCGGCACCGTGAATCACTAAGTCTGCAGCAACGGATTTGTCGTCGCGAGATGCGCCGCATTTCACACGCAGCTCGGAGCCGGCACGTTCTACACTCTGGACAGAGCAGTCCAATCTGATATCCACGTTCAAACTGCGCGTGTGCTCAATCAGTCGAGCCACTAGATCCGAATCGAATTGCTTGAGCGGGCGACCGCGACCGAGCATCACCACGCCGGTACCAGCCCGCGCGGCAATGTGAGCGAACTCGAATGCTATGTAGCCCGCGCCGATGAATGCGATGCGAGGTGGGAGTGCATCCAGCTCGAGAAAGTCCGTACTGGTTTTGACGTGCTCCTCTCCGGGAATCCCGAGTGGAGCCGGGCGAGCGCCGCTCGCAATCACGAAGAATCTCGATTCCAGTTCCTTGCCCTCGACAACGAATCGGTCGGGGCCGGTGAAATGACCAACGCCATGATAGGTCGCGATCCCGAGCTCCCGATACGTTGTCTCCTGCCTGCTCGGCACCGGATCGGTGAACGTGCGCTTGAACCGCATCAGCGCGGGCCAATCCAGTTGCGCCTCGCCACT
>DASWCI010000220.1:0-6180 GCA_036390195.1 Gemmatimonadaceae bacterium | reverse complement strand
ATCGACGAGCTGCGAGCCAAGCGAGTTCGCAAGCCCTATTCGCTGCGCCTCTCCGCCCGACAGCGTGCGCGTCGCGCGGTTCATCGAGAGATACCCGAGTCCGACGTCGCAGAGGAACGTCACGCGGTCGCGCGCTTCCTTCAGGATCATCTCCGCAACGCGGAGCTCGAATTCGCTCAGTTGCAGCTCATTCAGCCAGATCGATAGCTGATCGACAGGCAGCTCGGCAACCTGCGCGATGTTGAGTCCTCCGACCCGCACGTTCAACGCTTCGGGCTGCAGCTTCGTCCCATGACAGCGCGGGCATTCCTGCGCGGTCTGGTACTGGCGAAGAAAAACGCGGATATACTGCTTGTAGCGCTTCTCCTCGAGATCGCGCAGAAACGGGAAAATTCCCTTGTAACCGCGAGTCCGCGAATGAAGCAGCAGCTGGCGCTGCGCAGCGGTGAGCTGCTCCCATGGCTTGTCCATCGGGATGCGCTCGCGCTTGGCGAACTCCGCCAGCGCACGCCGCTTGTTGTCGTAGCGTGGCTTGGTCCATGGGTCGATCGCTCCGTCGCGCAGTGAGCGGGTGGGATGTGGCACCACCAGCGCCTCGTCATACTCGAGAATTGCTCCGAATCCGTTGCACTGCGAGCACGCACCGCGGGGATTGTTGAAAGAGAATAGCTGCGGAGTTGGCGCAGGGGCGATAGTGCCATCGTTCGGGCACTCGAACCGTTCCGTAAAGCGCAGGGCGCTCACTGCCGAACCGTCGACCGGCGAAAGAATCTGATCGGCGAGAAAAATCACACAATCGCCCTCACCCTCGGCGAACGCTGTTCCAATGGCATCGCTCAGGCGTCCCGAACTTTCGGCGGAGACAGACAGGCGGTCTACGACCACCAGCAGCTCCTTCGCGCGGGTGATGTCACGTCTGGACCCCGCGATCTCATCGAGGTGCATCACGCTTCCATCGACCGCGACACGAAGGAAGCCCTGCGCCCGGAGGTTCTCCATCACGACATCGTGAGTGACTTTATTCGAGAGTCTGAGCGGAAACGTGACGTAGAAGCGGGTGCCGCTCGGCAGCGCGAGTACGGCGTCCGTCACCGATTGTACAGTGTCCGGTTTTATCTCCCTGCCGCAATTCGGACAGAACGTGTGTCCCACTCGCGCCCAGAGCAGGCGAAGATAGTCGTAGATCTCGGTCGCAGTGCCGACGGTCGACCGGGAAGTCTTGGTGGGGTTTTGCTGCTCGATCGCGACGGCCGGCGAGAGACCTTCAACGGAGTCGACGTCTGGCTTTTCCATCCGCTCGAGGAACTGCCGCGCATATGAGGAGAGCGACTCGACGTAGCGACGCTGTCCCTCCGCGTAGATAGTGTCAAACGCGAGTGAGGATTTTCCGGAACCGGAGGGGCCAGTCACCACAGTGACGGTGCGCCTCGGAATCTCGAGGTCGAAGCCTTTGAGATTATTCTGGCGGGCGCCGCGGATGACGATACTGTCTTTCACACCCGAAATCTAAGCGCGGCACCGAATATAATCCGAATTTATCCTGCGCTCGACGGGGAGACCGGCTGAGTCTCGCTACAATCGTCGGACGATTCGGCCAAGTAGGAGGAGCACGATCGCGCCGACCGTGGCGATGCCGACCGAGCGAAAATCGAACTGTCCAGCCGTCACGGTTCCCCAACCAAAGAATCGGGTACCGAGCCAGCCACCGATGAAGGCCCCAACGATTCCGAGCAGGATCGTGATGATGCAACCAGAAGGGTCCCGCCCTGGCACCAGAAACTTTGCCAGTGTCCCGGCGACCAGACCGAGAAGAATCCAGTAAAGCCAGAGCGGCAAACCCTTTCCCTGACTGACGCGCCTGCTGTGTTAGGGAACCCGCGGAGTGGTGCGGCCCCTCGTCGCCATGCGATAGATCCAGAGAAGAATGAGCGCTCCGATGACAGCGAGAATGATGCTCTGGATGGAGAATCCGTTGAGTGGGGTTCCTGTCAGCATGTTCCCGAGGAAGCCACCAATGAACGCACCTACGATACCGATAATTATCGTAACGATGATGCCGCCGGGATCAGCGCCCGGCATGATGGCCTTGGCGATCGCGCCGGCGATCAGGCCAAGAACGATCCATGCGAGAATTCCCATCTTCCCTCCGGTGTGGTTTGAACGTCAGCCGACAGGATGGAACATCGGTGCCCCGGAACAGGTGCAACCCGCGTACCATAGGTAAACTGTACGTAGCGTCACACCTGTAACGCGACTAGGATACGCCTGAATGACAGCTCCTGCAACCCACTCGCACGAAGACGACGTACTCGGCAAAGCTTACGACCGCAAGCTGATGCGTCGTCTGCTTGTTTACGCGCGCCCATATCGCGCTCTGATGTACGGAGCGTTTGCGCTTCTTTGCGTCGAGGGTGGCATTCAGGTCGTGGGACCGCTGCTGACGAGACGTGTGATCGACGTCGCGGTGCCCACGCACGACATGCGCGTCGTCATCGTGTGCACCGGACTTTTCTTTCTCGCGCTGCTTGTAGAGTTCGTCACCTCGTATGGGCAGACCTGGCTCACCAGTCTTCTCGGACAACGAGTGATGCGCGATTTGAGAATGGAGATCTTTGAGCATCTCCAGCGGCTCTCGGTTTCGTACTTCGACCGGAATCCCGTGGGACGGTTGATCACGCGCGTGACCGCTGATGTGGAAACGCTCAACGAGCTGTTTACGGCCGGCGTCGTCGCGGGTCTTGGCGATCTCTTCACTCTGGTTGCGATCAGCGTCGCGATGCTCATCATGGATTGGCGCCTCGCAGTCGCGTCGTTCGCGGTAATCCCATTCGTGGTGATGGTGTCGGGACTATTTCGAAAAGGTGTGCGCGAGACGTATCGCGATATCCGGGTGCGCGTCGCCCGAATCAACTCGTTTCTGCAGGAGCGCCTAACGGGAATGCGTATCGTGCAGCTGTTCGGGCAGGAGAAGCGAGAGTCGCGGCGGTTCGACGAGCTGAATCGCTCGCATCTCGACGCGCAGCTCAAGTCGATCACCATCTACGCGCTCTATTTCCCGGCAATCGAGCTGCTGACGTCGATCGCGCTCGCAATTCTGATCGTCGCCGGAGCATCGCGCGTTCACGCCAGTCTCTTGAGCGTCGGAACCGTCGCGGCGTTCCTGCAGCTGGTGCGACGATTCTTCCAGCCGCTCCAGGACCTGTCCGAGAAGTACAACATCCTGCAGACGGCAATGGCGAGCTCAGAGCGGATCTTCACTCTCCTTGACACGGTGCCGACCGTTCCGGGCACCGCCGAGCCCGTCGACGTCTTGAGGAGAGGGAAAGGAGTCGAGGTCGCGTTCGAGGACGTCTGGTTCGCATATGACCTGGCGCATCTGGCGCGACACGGAACGGGCCCGGCTGGGGAGAACGCTCCTCCGGAGTGGGTGCTTAAAGGAGTCAGCTTCACTGCGCGGCCGGGCGAGACCCTGGCGCTGGTTGGTCATACCGGCGCGGGAAAGACAACGATCGTGAACCTGCTGATGCGCTTCTATGATCCGCAACGTGGGCGCATCACGATCAACGGTGTCGACATCCGAACGATGCCGCTCGAGGAGCTGCGTGCGCTTGTCGGTTACGTTCAGCAAGACATCTTTCTCTTCGCCGGCGATATCGCTACCAACATCCGGCTCTCGAATCCGCTAAGTGACGAGGAAGTAGTGAGCGCGGCAGCAAGAGTGGGCGCCGACCGGATCATTCGTGGCTTTCGGCATGGGTACGCTCAGGTGCTTGGTGAGCGCGGCGCTTCGATCAGCGTCGGAGAGAGGCAGCTTCTATCGTTTGCGCGGGCGATCGCCGCCAACGCGCCGCTTCTACTGCTCGACGAGGCGACGAGCGCTGTGGACAGCGAGATCGAAGCCGAGATCCACGCCGCGCTGAGCGTACTGGTGGAGGGAAGAACGACCATTGCGGTGGCGCACCGGCTCAGCACAATCGCGAACTCCGACGCGATTCTCGTACTGCACCATGGCGAGATTGTCGAGCGTGGCAATCACCGCCAGCTACTGGAGACAGCGGGTCTTTACAGCACACTTTGGCGACTGCAGGCGGGAGACTCAGAGCCACTGCTTCGGCGCGCGGGGTGACGCTTGCCGCTCTTTTCGCGCCTCCGTAGTTTGTGGCGATGAGCGGCTACTGCGCCAATCGCGCCACCCACCAGTTTTCCATTCCAATGAGCTCCTGCTAGTGCACCTTGCTGTTGCGGCTCGCACTGATGTCGGCCGGATTCGAAAGGGTAATGAGGACTCGCTCCACGCTTCGGCCAACGCTTACCGCGGGCTGTTCATAGTCGCGGACGGCATGGGTGGGCACGCCGCGGGCGAAGTGGCGAGCGAGATGGCAGTCGAGATGGTAAGCCACGAGCTCTCCGACCTGAACGATCTCGAAGCGGCCAACGCACACGACCGGATTGCCCGCGCTCTTCGTGATGCCAATCGCGCCGTCTATGAGCGAACCAGAACAGAGCGCGACAAACTCGGAATGGGGAGCACAGTATCCGCGCTCCTTCTCTCCGAGACGAAATACCTCGTTGGGCACGTTGGCGACTCGCGAATTTACCTCGTTCGTGACGGTCAGATGCGCCAGCTCACCAAGGATCACTCGCTGGTGCAGGAGCAAGTCGATGCCGGTTTGCTCACGCCGGAGCAGGCAAGACGTCATCCGCAGAGCAACGTGATTACCCGATGCATCGGAATGGCCGACGACATCGAACCCGATGTATTCGACGGCGACGCCAAAATCGGCGATGCGTTTCTTCTCGCCAGCGACGGTTTGACCGGAATGGTCGATGACCGTCGGATTCTGCAGCTGTTGGTGTCCCGCGCCAAGCCTGAGCGGATAGTGGACGCGCTGATACAGGAGGCAAACGTCAACGGCGGCAACGACAACATCACCGCAGTAGTGGTGCGCGTGCTCGCGGAAGAATCGGCGAACACCGATCGCGAGGTCACTCCCGTTCCTCCTGCTCGCTCGCATGGGTGACGACAGCAAGACGGTAGCAGAGATCGCCCAGCTCTACCTCGGCAACATTCTCTACGCGCTCGAAATGGCGGCATTGAGCCTCGACGAGCAGAAGAAAACCACGGACGCCGCATTTTATCGGGGCATCGCCAGAAAGCTGGCGGAGGCGCGCGGAAGGGAGACCAAGAGCAGATGAGGAGCTCACCGGCCTAATGGCCCGCGTTTGAAACTGCCCCTATCTTCGAGCGTAGATAATAACAGCCCCACATCTCACTACCAGCAACGGTGACTTCGATGTTTCCTCAGATTTTTAACGGTACGCTGCGCGAGCACTACGTTCTCCTCTTCGGCATGGCCGGCGGCATAGCCGCGGTCGTGGGATTTGTTGCTGCGTGGATCGGAGCTCAGTTTGGTCCCAGGCGCGCGGCTCGCATGGCCGCTGAAGATGCGTTGTCGAGAGGCGGGTTGGGCGTGGATCGAAATCTCACCGCGCTGGTGCAAGCGGTGGATTCTATCGCGCTCGAGGTTGAACGTCTGTCGGAAGGTCAGCGCTTCACAGCACGACTCATGTCCGAGCGGCCTGGACCGGCTGCTCCTCCAAAGCAGGAGAGTGCTGCCAGAGTTGTAACGCCGCACTGACAACGTGCATCACCGGTCGCTGTCAGTTTTTGGGCTAGGCGCTCTCCTCGCGTGCGGCACGCGCAAGGACACAGGCCGTAGCGACTCCGGATTTGCCTCGCTACAACAACGGGGTGAAACCGCGATGGGCGTGAATCAGTACACGTCCCAGCATGTCTTTGAGTCCCTACCGGACGGCGGGCGGGTTGTTCTTCAGAGAAAGGAACGCGATCCCGGAGGGGAGGCCACGATTCGCGCGCATATGCGCACAATCGCAGCGGACTTCAGTCGTGGAGATTTCGCGTTACCAGGTTTCGTTCATTCAACGAGTGAAGTTCCCGGCACTGCCGCGATGAAGCGGCTGAGAGGTGACATTACATATTCCGCGCAAGACTTACCGCGGGGCGGCGAAGTGATCATCTCGAGCAAGAACCCGGAAGCCATCGCGGCCATCCATGAATTCCTGGCGTTTCAGCGAATGGATCATCGGGCGGGAATGCACTGAGCCAGGCCAGGCCTCGACGAAAAAGTGAATGACCCCTCCGACTGCGCAGCAAAAGAA
>DASWCI010000219.1:0-3129 GCA_036390195.1 Gemmatimonadaceae bacterium | reverse complement strand
CGTGTGCTCTCCGGGTCGCGAAAAAAGTGGGGGCTCGGGCAGCTGCCCTCGAGCGCTGCCTTCGCGATCTCGGCCTCCATTACGCGCTGGAACGGACAGACGATCAATGGGCAGGCGGCGCCTGGCAGAGATTCGTCAGTCATCCCTGAGAGCGCTCCTGCGGAAGCATGCCTGAAACGCGAGGCCGTGCGGGCACCGCCGGACAACGGTATTGCGATACGCTACGGCCGCTAGCTGCGCGAATGGCCAGGGAGCGCTTTCACACGGTTGTCATCGTATCGCGCAGAATTTTTCGTCCCGCTGGCCCAGAGCTCAGCTTCGTCGCGACGAGGAAAACGCATGCTAGAAAGGCCAGTCTCTCCTCTGAGTAACTCAGGATTACCAGCAGTCAGCCTCATCTCGATTGCACAGGCACTGCTGGTCGCCGAACATCTCAGTTTTCGCCAAGCAGCACGTGTTCTCGGCGCCCGGCAATCTGCGGTAAGCCGTCGTATTCGATCACTGGAGGACACGCTCGGCGTATCGCTTTTCGAGAGATACCATGGCGGCGTACGGATTACCGCGGCAGGAGCCCGGTTTTTCGATCGCGCACGTTCCGCACTCGCTCAGCTCGACCATGCTGTGAAGATTGCTGGGGCAGCAGGTCGCGGCGAGAATGGTCACTTGCGCATCGGCATTTTCTCGTCGATTGCGGCAGGATTTCTCCGCCACCTGATACGAACTTTCCGCGAACAGCATCCCGACGTGGCGCTACAGATTTCGGAGATTGCATCTCGAGAGCATCTCGCGCTCATTCGGAAGGGACGGCTCGATGTCGCTTTCGTCATGGGCACCCCTGCCGTGCCAAATTGCGAAGTGTTGCAACTGTGGACCGAGCAGATATTCGTGATTCTCCCGCAAGGGCATGCCCTCTGTACCAGGAAGGAGATCGAATGGGAGGCTGTTCGCGACGAACATTTCATCCTGCGTCAATCCGATCCCGGCCCGGCGATCCAAGACTATGTCATCAAGCGTCTTGCGGATCTGGGTCATCGTCCGAGTGTGCAGAAATTTGATGTGGGTCGCGAGACCTCGGTTCATTTGGTTGCTCTCGGTTTGGGAGTGAGTCTCACGAGCGAAGCCACGATCGCTAATTGCTTTCCGGAGGTGGAGTTTCGTCCGATCGGTAGTGGTACGGACACCATCCCGTTCAGTGGCGTCTGGTCGTCGAAGAACGATAACCCGGCATTTCGACGGTTCTTGAGCCTCGCACGCGCCCTGGCAAAGAAGTGGAGCAAACGTTCTGACGATGTCACGATGCCTTCTTTGGCGGGACGAACGGTGCGCGATTTGATTGATTAGTCTCTCGCTCTTCTCGGCGCGTTCGTGCAAATGCTCGGTCCGTTGACATGAAGCGCGTCAGCATCGGCGCAATCAGCTTAGCGGGCTCGATGGTCTGGCCCGTTTCTCGACCAAGCACCTCGGCGTAGGCAATCAGATCACGATTGACCTGAGCTGGGAGCTCGATCGCGAGCTTCACCGGCTTGTCGTCGAGGATCGTTCCGATCTTCAGCTTGGGCACGGCATTCCTCCACAGCTTGGGTAGGGCGCAAGGACCAGATCGCGGTTGACGATGACCCGAACCGGCAATCCCGGCCGGATTGTCAATGTCGGCTGGACATTGAGATTGCGGCGCACGATTTGCTGGCCGGTCTGGTTGAGGGAATCCGAACTGCCGCGGCGCAGCGCCCGGACGATATCGCTATCGGTGTTGCTGGCGCCCAGCTCGGAGCCAACGCCAAGCAATGTCGAGAGAGCAGCGGCCATGAACAATCGGCTCCAGTGATAATCGACCTGATCTTCAAGCCCGGCATATCCTTCGGTGTCGGCGCCGGACTGACGTTCGAGCACGATCGAGCGGCCGTTGGGGAAGATGAGACGGGTCCAGACGAGCAACACGCGTGACTGCCCGAACGAGACCTGACTGTCGTAGACGCCGATCAGCTTCGCGCCTTGTGCCCCGAGTACTGCCGGTGGGTCGCCGCGTTCTTCGGCATCGTGAGCGACGCTTTCGCCGCCACAGTCCCCCACGGCTGAACCCACGGCACGCGGCCGGCCTCCAGCTCTGCGATGATCTTGTCGGTGATTTCTTGATAGAGGCTCGTCCGGTCCCGACCGGCGCGAGCGCGAGCGGCTGAACGTGACATCGCGGATCTCCGCGACGGGCGCCGCGAGCCTTTCTCGCGAACCTCGACCCGTCACGGCCGACCCGGCCAAACTCTCACTCTAAATGAGTCCGCGGCCCTGTGGCCGAAACGTGTGGGAACGCCCACTTACCCTCCGATCTGGCGACCTTCGGGTTATGAGCCTGACAGTCTTCATAACTGACTCAGCGCAGAGTTTTTGGAGCGTCGCAACGACTTCCCGAACTGCGAGCGAGAGGCCAGGAATGAAAGCACAGGCCGCAGCTTGGCACAGGACGTCTGCGAGAACGCAGTGAAGCTACTGTCAGCTCGCACCTGAGCGGCGCGACCGCCCACGACGCATAACGTGAGAAGCCCCGGACCGAAAATTCCCCAGACTAAATCCAGACTAAAACGCGGCGTTTAGTCTGGGCTGATTTGCGGGCGACGCAAAAAATTAATCATCTCAGGAGATTAAATGGCGCGCCCGGAGAGATTCGAACTCCTGACCCCCAGATTCGTGGTCTGCTTCCCTGCGCTGAAAGAATTTAATGATCGCCCGTATTCCAAAGGTGTTTGGCGAGAACCAGTGCGGTCCAACGTGATGATCACGAGCAAACACGACTTACCGCCCCCAATGCACGCCCCCTGTCATCCCGAGTGAGCATAAAAGTCAAAAGAGATCAATGCGCTAGCTCGCATGATTTGCTCTTGCACAACCATCCTTCCGGCGACCCCACCCCCTCGCGCGCCGACATCGACATGACGCGGGCGATCGTCGACGTCGCGCGTCCGCTCGGCATCGCCGTGCACGACCACCTCATCGTCGGCAAGGACGGCCACGCGAGCCTGAAGGCGCTGAAGCTGATGTGAGACGGCCACTTGCCGTGCTAGGCTGCGTCCGGGGCGCAACGAAACGACAAGAACTCGGAAATCGCAGGGAGCGATGACCGCCATGCTCAGCCGC
>DASWCI010000218.1:0-6578 GCA_036390195.1 Gemmatimonadaceae bacterium | reverse complement strand
CCACATTCCAATGCTCGGCAGCATTCCGTTAGTCTTCGGCGCGGCCGCTGTTTACCTGCTCGCCGCGCTCGGCATCGGCCTCTTCATCTCGACACTCGTCGAGACGCAACAGCAGGCAATGTTCGTGACGTTTTTCATCATAATGGTCTACCTGTTGATGAGCGGGCTATTCACTCCGATCCGCTCGATGCCGGACTGGGCGCAGTGGATGGCGCAGCTGAATCCGGTGAAGCACTTCATCGAGATCATGCGCGCGGTACTGCTCAAAGGAGCGACGGCAAGGGATGTCGCGCAGCCGATCGGGATTCTGGCGCTATTCGGCGCAGTGTTCCTCACGTTGGCGGTAGGACAGTACGGGCGTAGAGTTCGCTAACGGGTTTACTGTAACTGCAACCGAGCGGATAACTGGCTAGTACAAACTGAGGCTGAAAACTGCAACTTAACGGGCGGGAGGCGTCAGTGGCATAGTTGTTAGGCGCGAGGTCACTACGCCCTGACTTACCTCCGTCGCGTGACGTTAACTGCTTGTGCCGTGAATGGCGCTTAGTGACGTCACGACGTCGTGACCTCGTACCTGGCATCTTACCTGCTGACGCCTCCCGCCCGTTCAGTTGCAGTTGCAGTTCGCGTTCCCGGCCCTCCAAGTTTTTCGCCGTGCCTTCAGACCCAGGAACCCTGCGAGCGATAACGAGCGCCAGCCAAGTCAAGCTCGGCGACGCCGACGCCGCGCGGCCACGCGGCCTACCTCACCACAAGAAACTAAAGGACGCCGCGGATGAGCAGGTGGAGCGAATCAAGGACCTCCAAAAGGTCTTGTATGCGGACGGTCGCTTCGCGCTACTGATCGTCCTTCAGGGGCGCGATGCGTCGGGCAAAGACGGAACCGTGAAGAAGGTATTCAGAGGTGTGAATCCGATGGGTTGCCAGGTCACCAGCTTCAAGGAACCGACGGAGATGGAAAAGGGGTACGACTACCTGTGGCGGATTCATCAACGTGTTCCCCCACGGCGCATGATCGGAATCTTCAACCGCTCGCACTACGAGGACGTGATCGTCCCGCGCGTTCACAAGCTGGTGAAACGCAAAGTCTTATTGGAGCGGTTTGATCAGATCAACGACTTCGAGCAGATGTTGGTGCAGAACTCGGTCGTGATCCTCAAGTTTTTTCTGCACGTCTCGCGTGACGAACAAAAGAAGCGGCTGATCGACAGATTGAAAGACAGAAAAAAGAACTGGAAGTTTCGCGCTGGTGATCTCGACGACCGCGCGTTATGGAGTGACTACACGAGCGCGTACCGCGACGCCATTGCCCGTTGCAGCACCACTTGGGCGCGCTGGTACATCGTGCCGGCCGACGACGAGGATGCCCGCGACCTTCTCGTGGCGCGAAAGATCGCCGACACGCTCGAGGCGCTGAAGCTTCGCTATCCGCCTCTCGATCCCTCGCTGAAGGGCCTCAAGATCAGGTAGGTCGTGAGAATGAACTGCAACTGAACAAGAGGTCAGCTTGAGCTGACTAAAGTTGACAGCTATCAGGCTTAGAACGTCGGGACGCCACTGCGTGGCGTGATGGCGCAGGCAGTTGCTTGTGCTCTGATCAGCGCCAATGACGTCCCGACGTAGTGGGGCTGACAGCCGGCAACTCCAAAGCTCAGGCTGACCTCTTGTTCAGTTGCAGTTTCTCAGGATGACGTCTTGTTCAGTTGCAGTTGCCCCTGAGCCGCGGGGAGCGCGAACGAGAACGTACTCCCTTCGCCAACGACGCTGTGGCACCAAATGCGCCCGCCGTGCGCTTCTACGATCCCCTTCGCAATGGTGAGACCGAGTCCGACGCCGCGCTTGTCATTCTTGCGCGCCTGCCAGAACTGATCGAAGAGGTGCTCGATCTGCTCTGGGGGTATTCCAGGACCGGTGTCGCGTACCTCGAAGACGACCTCCTTTTCGCTCGGCGAAGCTCCGAACGTCACATCACCGCCTTCAGCCGTGAACTTGATCGCGTTTCCCAGCAGGTTGCCGAGAACCTGAGAGATGCGCACCGGATCAGCGCGCACGCAGACGCCGTCGTCGCACGGGTTCGCTGTCAGTTTCAGGCGGCGCCTTTCAGCGAGAGGGCGAAACGTCTCGTCGGCCTCCCGGCAAACCGCGACTACCGATACGTCCTCGAGAACCAGCGATAATTTCCCTGATTCCAGCTGCACAGTATCGAGTAGATCTTCTATTAGACGGTTCATCTCCTTGCCCGCGCGCCTGGCGATGTCCAGCACCTGCTTGCGCTGCGTCGCGGCGAGATCCTCCTCCTGAAGCAGCTCCGTCGTGGTGACGATCAGGCTGAGCGGATTTCTAAGATCGTGAGCGACGACTCCGAGTACATCTGCCCGCGCCTGAGCGACGAGCTCGGCGTGGCGTCGTTTTTCCTGTTCGGCATCGTAGCTCCGAGCGCGGTGAAGAGCCGTGGCAGTAGCCTGCGCAAGAAGCTGAGTAAAAGTTCGATCGGTTGCTCCCAGCGCGGCTGCTTCCTTGAAATGCAAAGCGATCACGCCCACAGTCTCGGAGGCGTGAACCAGCGGTATCGCCAGGTACGTCTGCATGTCGGCGAGCTCCTCGAATCCCTGGAACGCCCCCGCGTACTTCTCGCGAAACTCCTCGGCGGATTCAATGGAGATCATCTCGCTCTTGCGCAGGGCGTGTACGACGGGGATCTCGCTATCGCGCGTAATATTGGCGAATTGTGCGTCGAGCTCCGGGCTGAACCCGCGAGTTCCGAGGACCTTGAGGCGATCGCCTTCGACCGCTACGAGAACACCCCGTGTTGCTTCCACGACCTCGACGCCCTTGCTCAGGAACACGCGCGTAACGTCCGAGACGGACCTCGCGTCCGAGAGCGCAGTCGTTACGTCGAGCAGCTTCCTTGCCAGTGCGGTAACGCGCTGCAGTTCCTCTTTGAGACGTTGAAGCTCCCCCGGCGATTCCGCCGCGGTCGATTTGATCGGGCGAGCGTCGGCGGTGAAGTCGCTAACCTCGGGCGAATGCTGCAATTCGACCGTTCTCCCTTGTTGTGCGTCGCATCACACGCATCCGATATAACTCTCTGCAGAGCATCACTCAAGAAGCTGCCGCCCGGCGGTCTCGTATTCGCGCTGCAAAGCCTAATGCACGCGGCTACGATGCAGAGCTGAAGCGCTACGACCTACCCGGTGTTTCTCAAGCCTTGAGCAACTCCACTGAGCGTGGTCGCGAGCGCATCGTCTATCGCTTCTTTCTCCCTCTCGGTCTTTGCAACACCTCTCCGTTTTCGCCGCAACAACGATATCTGCAACAGCGAAAGCGGATCGACATATGGATTCCTTAGCGCAATCGCTGACTGCAGCACCGGAGTGTCATCGAGCAGCTGCTGGTGCCCACGAATCAGGAGCAGCGCCTCCACTGCACGCTGGTACTCCTCCGCCAGAAAATCGAAGAGCTTCAGATCGCCGCCGAGGTGGCGGATGTACGCTCGCGCAATTTCGACATCAGTTTTGGCGCAAACCATCTCGGCTTTGCCCAGCAAGTCATCGACAAACGGCCAGCTCTCCGCCATTCGCTGCAGCCGACGCAGCCGCGCACGCGTGGATACTTCTTCTCCGAGCGCCGTTCCAACGCCGAGCCAGCCGGTGAGCATGAGTCTGATCTGCGTCCACCCGAATCCCCACGGGATCGCGCGGATGCCTTCGATTCCCGCTTTTGCTCCGGGTCGGTATGCCGGGCGCGAGCCGAAGCGCGCGTTCGCCAGCTCGTCGATCGGCGTCGCCATCCGAAATAGCTGGAATAGCTCGTCGTTCCCGTACACGAGGTTGTGATAGACCTCCCACGAGCGCGACGAGAGCCGATCCATCACTTCGCGAAAGTCCTGGGCCTCCTTGATGCCGACGTTCTTTCGCCAATCAGCGAACTCATGCAACAGCACTCCCGCCGCTGTGACCTCGAGCGTCCGCTCGGCGACAGGTAGCAGACCGAACTGCTGCGAAATGATTTCGCCTTGCTCGGTGATCTTGATTCGGCCTCGCGTCGTAGCAGGTGGCAGCGCAGCAATGGCGCGATAGACCGGGGATCCGCCTCCGCGTCCAACGCTGCCTCCTCTGCCATGGAATAGGCGAAGCCGCACTCCGGACTCGTCGAACACCTCGGCGAGCGATTCCTGGGCGCGATACAATCCCCACGAGGAGGCGATCATTCCCGCGTCCTTCCCCGAATCTGAGTAGCCGATCATCACCTCCTGCTCTCGTCCGCGCGCTTCGAGCTGCCTGCTGTAAACGGGATCATTGAGCAGGGACCGCATCACAGTGGGAGCGCCCTCGAGATCTTCGAGCGTCTCGAACAGCGGAACGACATCGAGACGTGACATCGGCTTCTTGCCGGTGAGGGCAACCAGTCCCGCCTCGCGGGCGAGCAGCAAAACCTTTAACACATCTTCGGCGGAACGCGTCATCGAAACTATGTAGGTGCAAGCGGCTGCTTCACCCGCTTCGTCCTGGATCGTTCTAATCACCTCGAACGTGTTCAGCACCCCGCGCGTTGCGTCGGAAAGCTTGCGGGCTTTGCTCGTGATCGGCCTCCGTCCAAGGAGGGCGGAGCGAAGCCGCTCGTCATCTGCGTCACCGTTTTTCTGCGGGAGGAGCTCCATCACTGCCGCATTGTGAACGGCGGAATGATCGCGGACATCCATCATGAAGCCATGAAAGCCGTGTGCGCGAACAGCAGTGTACAATGGATCGAGCGTTGTTCGACACGCCTGCGCCGCACCCGCGCGCAACAGCGATTCGCGTACGAGCAACAGATCTTCCTCGAACGCTGCGACGTCGGGATACGCAGCTGGCTCCTTCCTCGCTCGGCCAGCGTCACGCGACGCCACGAGTCGACGCGTTGCCTCGATGCGTGCCGACATGAAGCTCAGTTTGAGCCGCAACGGCTCGTCGGCGTTGCGCCGTCTGTTCTTCCGCCAGATTATCGGCAACAGCTGGCGATCTTGGTGCAGCGACTTCACCAGCGCGTCGAGTGGTGGAGCGATCGATGAGGAGATCGAGAGCCGGCGCGTAAGATCTTCGAGCGCCGCCTGATAGCGACCGAGTATGACGTGACTTGCGCGACGAGCAGTCGCGATGGTGACGGCCGGAGTAACGTAGGGATTTCCGTCGCGATCGCCGCCAACCCAGGTTCCGAATCGCAGTGGAACGGAGAGCCTGAACGAGTCCGCGGAGCGCGCAAATTCCTCCTCGAACGCGAGCGCGAGAGTCGCATGCATGTACGCACCGGCCTCCAGCAAGCGCGTCTCCAGGTACCAGAGCGCCGAGCTCACTTCGTCGAGCACGGTCGGGCGATCCTGTCGCACTTCGCTCGTCAGCCAGAGCAGCTCGACCTCGCCCTCGAGCGATTGCTCGATCAGTCTTACCGAGTCCGGGGGAGCGGTCTCACGGGCGAGCAGACCGTCGGCAACGCGCGCCTGGAGGCCAAGCAGGGTGCTACGCGTTGACTCGGTTGGGTGCGCGGTCAGGACAGGCCGTATGTCGAGTGCGAGCATCGCGCGCTCGATGGCGTCGGCGCTCGCCCCGAGGTTGCGGAGCTGTCGCATCGTCCAGCGCGCCGACGCCGGCTGTGGATCATTGACTCCGTTCCCCAGGTACGCGTTGCGACGCCGCACACGGTGCGTCTGCTCGGCGGTGTTGATCAGCAGGAAGAACAAGGTGAACGCGCGTGCCGCCATCGCACACTGTTCGACGGTGAAGCCATCGATCTGCCTGAGCAATTCGTCGAGGGTCGGGGCGTCGGACTCACCGTGCCGACGCGCACGTGTCGCGACGCGCAGTCTCTCGACGATCGCAAAGGCGTCGTCCCCCTCCAGTCGCTTGATGACGCGTCCCAGCGCAGCGGCGAGCCAGCGGACGTCGTCGTGGAGCGGAAGATCTTCTTTTCGCGGAGGGGCCGGGGATGGCACGGCGGGAAGATAGTTCCTCTCTCCTCAGCGCAAACAGTGCCCTCTTCAAACTGCAACTGAGCCTGGTGGCTGGAAACTTTGGTCAGCTCAGGCTGACCTCTTGTTCAGTTGCAGTTGGAATTCTCCTAGGTAGATACCCGGCCAGTCAGTGGATCGTCTTATAGGTGCACTCCGCGAGCGACCCCACGGCAGAAAATGAAGATTCCCCACAGCAGACCGATTCTCGTTTCCTTCGGACTGGCGTCGACGGCGCTCGTCATGTGCGGCTTGCTCCTGCTCGAGTGGCAGGGTGGAACTGCTGCCGTCGAATCGTTCGAGTGGGTCAGTCGCACCCTCGAGATTCAGCGTGAGCTCGCGACCGTCGAAGCGCGAATGAGCGAAGCTGAATCCGGACAGAGGGGATACCTCCTCACCGGTCAGCCGGCCTTCCTCGGCCCATACAACAAAGCGTCCAAGGACGTTCGCGATCGCCTCGCCAACCTGCGTCGACTGGTAGCCGACAATTCCGCGCAGCTGCGGCGGCTGCTGATCATCGAGTCACTGTCGCGCGCAAAGCTGGCCGAGCTCGATTCGACGATAAAATTGGAGCGAGCAGGTAAACGGGACCTGG
>DASWCI010000217.1:0-3581 GCA_036390195.1 Gemmatimonadaceae bacterium | reverse complement strand
GTTTCCGGGTCAGGACGACAGAGAGTTTTGGCAGCGCGTCGAGGAGCGCAATCGCAACACGGCGCAGCGCGTCGATCGACTCGGCCTTCCCGAGTACTTCGCGATGGAGGCCTACGTAGTTCGCCGCGCGGGTGTGCCGATCGAGTCCGAAATGGTCGCCACGAGCTCGTTGGCCGAGAAGGAGATCTCCCGCTCGCGCGGCACGACCGCAAAAGCACGGCGCTGAGTTTAGCTCTTAGCTCGGTTTAGTCCATCGCCGGTACGGCGGAGAGGGTCCTCTTCGTCGGCAGCACTTCGCTCGGGCGGAGCCCCTAACTACGCTCCCTCGCTCTGCTCGGTCGCGGGTCTCCTTGTCGCGAAGTGGGTGCCTCCTACGAGGACCCTCTCCGCCTTCCCCTCTAAGTCTGTAGCGGCGACTGTCATCTACGTCGCGCCTCTCATGCGGTGACGCACGCGCGATCTCCTTCCCGCACGTGCGGGAGCGCGCCGAGCGAAGCTCGGCACGTCCGAGAGAGAGTGGACGGCACGAATCACCTTCGACGCGCGTGCTGTTATAGGTCTGTACAGGAGAGGCAGGGTGTCCTCGTAGGCGGCGCCTCGCGTAGCAAGAGACTCGCGCGCCGTTGCAGTTTGCGCGAGGCTCGCAGCGTGTAAGCGAGCTAGCCGCCGAAGAGGATACCCCGCCTCGACCCCTACAGAGATGCTAGTAGCAGCGCCGAGAACTCAGACCTTCAGAATGATTTTGCGACGATAGAGGACTGAAAGAATCCCGTACCAAAGCAGTACAAACGAGATAGCAAACGCGAGCGATGCGACCCGCGGCGGCAGCCAAGGCAGATACACGGCTTGATAGATCGCTTCAACCAACGACACGGACTTGCCGTCGTAGTTCACGTGCCAAAGCGTGTATATGAGTCTGGCCATCACGCCCGATCCAACGAAAGCCACGATCGGATTCACGCCGTAGACCACGAACGGCTTCGTCCACCCCTTCACGCTCGAGTAATCCACGACCCACATGATCGTCGCGAGAGTCACGCACGCCATGCCGGCGGTGAACATCACGTAGGAGCTGGTCCACAAATTCTTGTTGATGGGGAACGACCAGTTCCACATCAGTCCGATCACCATGCCGATGGATCCCGCAGCGAACAGTCCGCTGATCCTCTCGAGCAGCGACTTCTCCTTCAGCGCAATCCAGCGTCCCGCGATGACGCCGAGCATCGCTGTTGCAATGGCCGGAATCGTCGAGAATGGACCTTCCGGGTCGAACGTCACGCTACCGGTCCACGTGTGATTTGTGCCGAGGATCAGGCGATCGAGGTACGCCGCGAGGTTCCTGTCGTGCGTATGGAGCAACAGCGCGCCTATCTCGTGCTCGCCCGGCACGGGGATCAGCGTCATCGCGAACCAGTATCCGAACAGCGACGTGGCGATGATGATGATCTGCTGCCTGAGCGTCGTCTTCAGCGTCAGTAGCGCTGCGCAGATGTACACGATCGCAATCCTTGGCAGTACGCCGAGGAGCCGCACGTGCTGGATTCGGTAGAGGATGCGATCCCAGCCCGTCGCGTTGGGAAGCGATTGGATCGCTCCCCACTGATAGAACGGGAACATCGCCATCGCGAAACCGAGCAGGTAGATAATGATTCCTCGACGGAGGATCTGTTTCACCAAGGCACGGTCTTCATCGCCACGCGCACGGCGCGCCGACATCGACAGGTGCGTCGTAATCCCGACGATGAAAAGAAAGAATGGAAAGATCAGGTCAGTCGGCGTCCAGCCGTTCCACTCGGCGTGCTCGAGCGGTGGAAAGATCGCGCTCCAGGCACCGGGATTGTTCACCAGCAGCATGCCAGCGACGGTGATGCCGCGGAAAACGTCGAGCGAAAGCAACCTCTCGCGCGCCGGCGAGATCGCTGCGACGGTCGATGTTGTCGCATCGTAGCGCGTTGAAGTCATACGCGGTGCTGCGGCTGTGCTCATGTGTCCCCTGAGTGTTGGTTGGTGCTACTGTATATACGAGCGGCCACAAATCACGTTACGGCAGCAACACTCTAATACGGTTTGAATGAGCATCGATCCATTTAGTGACGCCCAGATCGTCGAGTCATGGCGTAAAAACGCGCGACCCTGGACCAAGGCGGTACGCGGCCACCAGATCGAGAGTCGGAAACTCGTCACGAACAAAGCAATCGTCGACGAGGTCATGAGCCGTACTCCGCGTACGGCACTCGACATCGGCTGCGGCGAAGGCTGGCTCGCCCGCGAGTTGGCGAGGCACAAAGTCGAGGTAATAGGCGTCGACGTTGTGCCCGATCTCGTAGATCAGGCCAGGCGAGCAGGCGCCGGCGATTTCCGTGTCGCGTCGTACGAGGACATCGCGGCCGGAAATTTAAACGTGCGCGTCGACGTGGCGATTGCCAATTTTTCGCTGATCGGAAAGGAGTCAGTCGAGGGGGTGCTCCGCCGCACGCCGATTCTTCTCAACGACGGCGGAGCTTTGATCATTCAGACCCCGCATCCAGTCGCTGCCTGCGGCGATTTGCCCTACGCCGACGGTTGGCGCAAGGGATCGTGGGCCGCAATCGATGAGGAATTTACGGAACCTGCTCCATGGTATTTTCGCACAGTGGAGAGCTGGATCGAGCTGCTCACCGAGAGCGGATTTCGGCCGCCCGAAGTGATAGAGCCGATTCATCCCAACACGAAGACCCCGGCGTCAGTGATTTTCGTCGCCAAGCCTAATAGCTGACTTGCTTGCGCCTCTGCTCGCTACTATGCTAGGGCACCTTTCACCAGCAGTGTCCCCCCAGCCGCCCGAGGGGACCACGCGAATCGGAGATCCTCTGATGACGCTCAGCTTCGTACGCCGCCGCGCACTTCTGTTCGCAATCGCGATCATTTCGCCACTCCCATTGGCCGCACAGCAGGTCACCGGCACAGTCAGCGGAAGAGTGACCGATGCCTCGGTGGGACGAGGTCTTCCCGACGTGCAGATCATCGTCACCGGCACACGCATCGGCGCCGTGACGGGCGCAAACGGAGAGTACACGCTCGTTGGCGTTCCCGTCGGCGCGCGTACACTCACGGTCAGGCGAATTGGCTACCAGCCGAGGACACAGCCGGTGACCGTCGCTCTGGGATCGACAACGACGGCTGACATCGCACTCAACGTCAGCGCGGTAAATCTTAGTGAAGTTGTTGTGACGGGAACTGGCACCGCCACCGAAAAGCGGAAGGTCGGAACGAACATCGCTACCGTCGATTCCGCGGTTATCAGCAGAGCGGAAGCCGTGACGGTCGATCAGGCGATGCAGGGAAAAATTCCCGGCGCGCAAATCACTCAGAATTCGGGCAGCCCGGGCGGCGGTGGAATCTCGGTCAGACTTCGCGGCGTCAACTCGTTCATTTCGGGCTCGGATCCGCTCTACATCGTCGATGGAGTCATCGTCGACAACGAATCCGGCCAGCTCGCCGACCTCGGAACCCGCGCCAACCCGCAGAACCGGCTGGCCGATCTCAATCCGGATGACATCGAGCACATCGAGATAATCCGCGGCGCTGCTGCGGCAGCCCTC
>DASWCI010000216.1:0-4891 GCA_036390195.1 Gemmatimonadaceae bacterium | reverse complement strand
GCCTGGATGGCAGTTATAGCTGCCGTCAAAGTCGTCTTACCATGATCGACGTGGCCAATCGTTCCCACGTTCACGTGCGGCTTGGTGCGCTGAAATTTGGCTTTGCTCATTTCTTATCTCGCCTTTGCGGTGACTTTATTGATGATCTCTTCGGCCTTCGTCTTTGGCACTTCCTCATAATGGCTGAACTCCATCGAGTAAACCGCTCGTCCTTGCGTCATCGAGCGGAGCTTGGTGGAGTAGCCGAACATCTCCGACAGCGGCACCTGCGCATCAATCACCTGCGCCTCGCCGCGCTGATTCATCCCGCCGATTCTGCCGCGGCGCGATGACAGATCGCCCAGGACATCGCCCATGAACTGATCCGGGGAGACAACTTCGACTTTCATGATCGGCTCGAGGATGATCGGGCTGGCTCGCTTCGCTGCTTCCTTGATCGCCATTGAGCCCGCGATCTTGAAGGCGATTTCGCTGGAGTCGACGTCATGATACGAGCCGTACACGAGCTCCGCCTTCACGTCGACCATTGGGTAGCCGGCGAGTACTCCGCCTTCGAGCGCTTCCCGCATTCCCTCTTCCGACGGCTTGATGAACTCACGCGGAATCACACCGCCGACGATTTTGTCCACGAAGACGAAGCCTTCGCCCTGCTTCGCCGGCTCGATGTTGATCACCACGTGTCCGTACTGACCTTTACCACCGGACTGGCGAATGAACTTCCCCTCCACTTTCTCGACGCGCTTTCTGATGGTCTCGCGGTAGGCAACCTGCGGACGACCGATGTTCGCATCGACGTTGAACTCGCGCTGCATGCGGTCGACGATAATTTCCAGGTGCAACTCGCCCATGCCGGAGATGATCGTCTGGCCGGTCTCGGGATCGGAGTGCACGCGGAACGTCGGATCTTCCTCTGACAGCTTCTGTAGAGCGATCC
This sequence comes from Gemmatimonadaceae bacterium, assembly GCA_036390195.1. Lineage (GTDB taxonomy): Bacteria > Gemmatimonadota > Gemmatimonadetes > Gemmatimonadales > Gemmatimonadaceae > UBA4720. The sequence goes on along the minus strand of DASWCI010000216.1, from coordinate 3,957 downwards.
CCAGTTTGTCCTGATCGGCTTTGGTCTTGGGCTCGATCGCCACATCGATGACTGGGGCCGGAAACTTCATCGCCTCGAGAATGATCGGCGACTCTTCCATCGTCATGGTGTCGCCCGTGCGCGTGTCCTTGAGACCGATGGCAGCAGCTATGTCACCGGCTCGGACCTCTTCTATCTCTTCCCGCTTGTTGGCGTGCATCTGGAGCAGACGTCCGACGCGCTCGCGCTTGTCCTTCGTAGCATTGTATACATACGAGCCCGACTCGAGCACGCCCGAGTACACGCGGAAGAAGGTCAGCTTACCGACGAACGGATCGGTCGCGATCTTGAACGCCAGTCCCGCGAATGGCTCGTCGTCGCTTGGATGTCGCTCGGCTGGCTCACCATCGGCGAGGTGACCGACAATCGCCGGCACGTCGGCTGGTGACGGAAGAAAATCCACGACAGCGTCGAGCATTGCCTGCACACCTTTGTTCTTGAACGCAGCGCCGCAGAGTACCGGCACGATGTACCCGCCTACGGTGGCACTGCGAATGGCGTGACGAATCTCCTCGACCGTCAGCGCCTCATGCCTGAAATACTTCTCGATCAGCGCTTCGTCGTGCGAGACGGCGGCTTCGATTACGTCGTGGCGAGCCTTCTCAACTGCTTCCTTGAATTCATCGGGAACGTCGACGATCTCGAACTTCTTGCCAAGCGACTCGTCGTCGAAGATGTATTGCTTGCGCTCGACGACGTCGATGTGCCCGGTAAAGGTCTCACCGGTACCGACCGGTAGCTGGATTGGATATGCGTTCTTGGTAAGACGGTCGCGGATCATCCGCATGCAGCGATCGAAGTCCGCGCCGACACGGTCCATCTTGTTGGCGAAGATGATGCGCGGGACCTTGTAGCGATCCGCCTGGCGCCAGACGGTCTCGGTTTGCGGCTCGACACCGGCAACCGAATCGAGAAGTGTCACAGCACCGTCGAGCACGCGAAGAGAGCGTTCGACTTCAACCGTGAAGTCGACGTGCCCTGGGGTGTCGATGATGTTGATCCGGTACTCGGTACCGTTGCGCGTCCAAAACGCGGTGGTCGCGGCAGACGTAATGGTGATGCCGCGTTCCTGCTCCTGCTCCATCCAGTCCATCGTCGCGGTTCCTTCGTGCACCTCGCCGATCTTGTAGGTCTTACCGGTATAGTAGAGGATGCGCTCGGTCATAGTCGTCTTCCCGGCATCGATGTGGGCCATGATGCCGATGTTACGATAGTGGTCGAGCGGTGTTGCGCGTGGCATGGTGTCTTCGAATTCTCTCTATGTAAAACCGTCCAAAAAATCCCAGAGACGGTGGTCTCATCTCAACAAAAACGCGGGTGGACCAGGGCGTCCCTGAACGGGACCGGTATCCATCCGCTGCCGCCGGGTGCACTCGCAACTGTTTCGCGGGTGGGGACTCGAGGCGCGCCGACCGCCAGACTGCGGCGGGTGCCCGCGCGAGCGGGCTCGTTCGGCGATTGATTTTTTTTCTTCAAGCGGGCGCGATAAATCGCGTTCCGCCATAGCCTTGTAAAGCTATTCGGGAACGGAGCTAAGTCAAGGCGACCCGAACGAACGAAGTAGGGGAGTGGTTATCGCAACCACTCCCCAAAAATGCTCCGCGGCTACGAGCAGCTGTTGTGGAGCTGAAGATTCCCGCCAGCTAAATCCCCTCCGGCAGTGTACCCATTCGACAATCGGATGGTGAATCTGTCCGCTCGACCGGGCTCGCCTACGTCCGCGACGTCGACCTGGTAGGTAAACCCCGGCTGCCCGTCGATCTCGGCCGTGCCCTCGATGTGGCGGGTCGTCGCATCGATCACCATGTAACCCGTGATGCCGGTACCCTTCACCTTAGGACCGTTTGGTCCGTGATCGATGTAGCTGAGATGTCCCCAGAACGCACCGTTCTTCACGCCGCCAGCCACGGCAAAGTTTGCCTTAGCGCCCGATGGCGTCGCGTCAATCCACCCACCGCCGGTTATGAAATCCGGGCAGGTCGGGGGAGGCGGCGGCGGAGTGGTCGGACAGGTGATATCGGCATGAGCCGAGGCGATCACGACATCTGCGATTCCGTCCACTATGATGTGAAGCGCATTCACGGTGATGTCACCCGACCCGCTCTGTTGCTCGTTGATGATCACGCGGCCGTTCGGCAGCGGGATCGTCTGGTTGGGCGCACCGCTCACGACGATCGTCTGGTCGTTGTTGATGACGAGCCGCGCAATCTCCGAGCTGCCGCTGACAGAGGCGTTACCACCAGTACACTTCGCCTCGGCCCTTGCCATGAGAAAGCCAGCCGAGACGGTGTTTCCACCTGCCGTTACCGAAAGTTCGGCCACGGACGCCTCGGAGCTACTCCGACTCCCCTGGCCGGACGTGGCGGCATGGAGCACCTCGGCGCTAAGGACCCCGGGGACGTTCGCTTCGAGGAGTGTCTGCCCTTCAGCACCGCCCGATGAGGGTAGCGGTCCGGCGTCGACCAGTGTGATCGGAGCGATCAGAGCGCCGCCGAGGACTGTTGCCTGCACGACCGTCGCGCGGCCGCTGTAGTTGAAGGACTGTGATGATGACTCAGTGAGGTTAGGTGCCGTCGGATTCTTGAGATCGGAACACGCGGAGAATAGCAGCGCACCGAGAACCGTTCCGACAAGCGGAAGGTGAGAGGCTTTCATGAGATACCTCCAGTAGACTCTCTGCTCTGGTAAGATCTCGGCCTACTGACTCGCGTGGCATTGGTGCGAGTCCGACGCACTAGGATGGATTATTGGTCGCCCGTCATCCCTGTCTGACACGGGACCGCGGGGAAACGAGCTTACGGAGCGCTACCTGACCATGTGGTTCTCTATCCCGTAGCGCATGATCTCCGCGTTGGTCTTGAGGTGGAGCTTTTGCAGGATCCGGTTGCGGTAGGTGCTGACCGTTTTCGGACTCACGCCTAGCTCCGTAGCGATCTCCTTGAACTGCCTCCCCGCGCAGAACATGCAGAGGACCTGGTACTCGCGGTCGGACAGGCCTTCGTGCGCGGGTGCTTTTTTGCTCACCTCCAGGTCGAACACGAGGCTCTGTGCGAGACCGGGGCTGAGATACCGTTTGCCAGCTGCCACTCTTCGAATCGCCTCGACCAGCTGGCGAGGTGTGTGGTCCTTGGTGAGGTAGCCGGCGGCGCCGGCCCGCAACACCCGGATAGCAAACTCGTCCTCGTCGCGCACGCCGAGCACCAGGACGGTCGGCTTTGCGCCTCGTCGCCTGTGCTGACGAATCAGGTCGACAATCTTGGGAGGCGGCACGGAGACATCGCCAAGCAGCAACACGTCGGCCTCGGTAGTCCATGCTGCCTCGAGACCGCTGCCACGCTCGGCGGATGCTTCGACGAGCCTCATGTCACGGCATTGCGAGACAACGTGCTTCAGCCCTTCGCGGAACACGGGGCGATCGTCGGCGATAAGCAGCCGGATCAATTGATGGCTGGCGCAGGTGCGCCACGAGCTTCGTGGCAAGCAGAGAGGACCAGGGGTGCGCCGATAAGCGCACCGATTCGCGCGCGCGGCAACATGAAACCCTCCTTCAGAGATTCAGCGGCCCGACCGGCGTTATCGGAGCGCATCGATGCGCTCCGATGGTAACCTCGCGGCTTTGCGTCGCCCGCTTTCGCCGGGTTTGCCTTTGTCGCACACCTCCAAAAGAGGTCGCGATCCTGCCGTGCTATTCTTTAAAAGCACCCACCCTTTTGTGGTGAGCGATGGGTGTCCCTATATGGGCGACGATTACTCAAATGAACTGTAACCGCCCATGCAGTTGATCCCCTGCGGGGCGAATCGGGGACGTTGATTCGATCGCGGTCTCACTGGCACGCGATTTCTGCTCACCTGTCACGGTTGGAGAACCGGTCCGACCTCAATCGTGCGAGGCACCCTCCGTGTGCTCACAAAGTCCGG